>JAJDAB010000269.1 GCA_029262095.1 Candidatus Hydrogenedentota bacterium | reverse complement strand
GTCCGCGATGCCAATATCGCGCACAAACTGATCGTCGTCGCGAATGTTGAAGGAAAAGGCACGACCCTTTTCGTCGCCGACGCCAGCGACCCAGGGATCACCATTACTAAGATGCCTTCCATTGCAATGGACAATACGTGCAAAGTCGAGTTTCAGAACGTCGCAGTTTCCAAGGACGATGTGATTGGAACGGTCGGCGGCGCGTGGCCGATCCTGGAAAGGGCCCTCGCGAAGGCGTCTGTCGCACAGGCCGCCGAAATGCTTGGTGGATGTACGGTGTGCATACACATGACCAACACCTATGCGAAAGAACGCGAGCAGTATGGCCGCGTAATCGGCGGAAACCAGGTGGTCCAACATTATCTCGCCAACATGCTGCTGGCCCACGATACCGCGAATAGTTACCTCTACAAGGCGGCATGTATGGTCGATGATGGCGACGAATTTATCGCAGCCGCATCTGCAGTGAAAGCCGCAACCAACGAGAACTTCAAGTACGTGAGCGAGCGGGCGGTACAAATCCACGGTGCTATCGGAACCTCGCGCGAACACGATATTGGGCTGTTCTACCGGCGCGCAAAATCCTACGAATCAAGGTGCGGTAGTACCGATTTTCACTACGAAAAAGTTGTGGAAAGACTGCTCGCAGAGGCGTAAACACAATCAGAACTACCCACGACTGAGATCTCAATGTGGGGATTGTCCTGTGCGGTGTTGATGAATTTCGGGCCTGCGAGTGCTACCCTCTACACCATATACCCAGACGACGGGGCCGGGCGGCGATGCTTGGATCCATACAATTGACCTATACCGAAACGAGAGGCTGACATGACACAGATCACCGATATGGTAAGCATGGAGACGGAGGGAGACGTCGCTGTTGTAACGGTAGACAATCCTCCCGTGAATGCGCTGAGTGCAGGTGTGCGCACCGGGTTATACGAAGCGGTCACGAAAGCGGACGCCGATGATTCGGTCAAGTCGATTTTGATTGTGTGTTCCGGCCGCACGTATATCGCCGGCGCCGACATCAAGGAATTTGGGCAGGCTCCGCAAGGCACGCCACTTCCCGACGTCCACAGCGCCATCGAGAACGCGTCGAAACCGGTCGTATCCACAATTCACGGCACCGCCCTCGGCGGCGGATTGGAAACCGCACTCGTATGCCACTACCGAGTTGCAGTCGACTCGGCGAAGTTCGGTTTGCCCGAAGTGAAACTCGGCCTCCTTCCCGGCGCAGGCGGAACACAACGCCTTCCGAGAATTGTGGGTGTTCAAAAAGCGCTAGAGATGATGACGTCCGGCGACCCCATCGGCGCAAAATTCGCCCTTGAGTGCGGGCTCATCGATGAAATAGTGGACGACCTCAAAGAAGGTGGACTCGCCTTCGTGAAAAAGATCGTCGAAGAAGGCCGCCCGCTCGTCAAAGTGAGCGATTCCAACGATAAGCTCGCGGAAGCGAAAGGCAATCCGGACCTCTTCGCCGGTTTCCGCAAGGCCATTGCGCGCAAGGCACGAGGCTTTGAAGCGCCGGAGGCCATCATTCAATGCGTCGAGGCCGCGGTCAATTCGGATTCGTTCGAAGACGGCATGAAGGCCGAGCGCGAACGGTTCATGACCTTGGTAACCGGTGCGCAATCCGCGGCCCAGCGTTACTACTTCTTCGCCGAACGCCAGGCCAACAAGATTCCCGGTATCGATAAAGACATCGAACTAATCCCAGTGAAATCCGTCGGCATCATCGGCGCAGGCACGATGGGCGGCGGTATCGCAATGAATTTCGCGACCGTCGGAATCCCGGTTACCATCACCGAACCCGACCAAGATCGTTTGGACAAGGGCCTTGGTGTTGTCCGTAAGAACTACGAGCGCAGCGTGAAGAGCGGCCGTCTCACGATGGACGACGTCGATAAACGCATGGGACTCATCACACCCACGACGAACATTGAAGACCTCAAGGACTGCGACCTCGTCATCGAAGCGGTATTCGAGCTGATGGATATTAAGAAAGACATATTCACAAAGCTCGACAGCTTTATGAAGGACGGCGCAATACTCGCGAGCAACACGTCCGCACTCAATTTGGACGAAATCGCATCCGTGACCAAGCGCCCTGAAATGGTCATCGGCCTGCATTTCTTCAGTCCGGCAAACGTCATGCGGCTACTCGAAGTCGTGCGCGGCGACATGACTGCCGATCGCGTTCTCGCGACCTGCATGGCCATCGCAAAGAAAATTCGCAAAGTTGCTGCGGTGTCCGGCGTATGCCCCGGCTTTATTGGAAACCGGATGTTGTATGCACGTGGCGTACAAGCCAACAAGATGATCTTCGAAGGCCCGATGCCGTGGGATGTTGACCGCGTTCTTTTCGACTTCGGCTTTCCTATGGGCCCGTTCGCCATGAGCGACTTGGCCGGGCTCGACATTGGCTGGGACGAGTCAAAGTCGAAGGGTGAAACGATTCGCGACCGTCTATGTGAAATGGGACGCCGCGGCCAAAAGACGGGTCAGGGCTACTATAACTACGATCCCAAGACGCGGGCGAAGACGCCGGAACCGGAAGTCGAAAAGCTGATCAACGAATTCTCGGAGAAGAAGGGCAAGACTCGCCGCGAGTTCAGTGATGATGAAATTCTCGAACGCTGCATCTATCCCATGATCAACGAAGGCGCGAAAATCATCGAGGAGGGCATGAGCTTCCGGCCCAGCGATATCGACGTGGTCTGGGTCAACGGCTACGGCTGGCCGGTCTACCGCGGCGGCCCAATGCACTACGCCGACTCCATCGGCCTCGACAAAGTCGCCGCGCGCTTAAAAGAATTCCAAGCCCAGGACAACGACGATTTCTGGCAACCAGCACCGCTCATCGAAAAACTCGTCGCCGAGGGCAAAGGTTTCAAAGATATGTAGGCGACCCTTCGCTGCGTTCCACGAAAAACCGAAAGCCCCTGAGCAAACCTAGCTCAGGGGCTTTTTTTTGCGCTTGAGCGAGCGAATCCTCGTAAATTGTGTTTGAATTAGTTCCTTACTTGGTGGAGAGGGAACAGGTGAGGCAAACGCTCGACTCACAATCGTTGCAGCTTTTTACACTATTGTTTCGTTCTCCCCGTCATGAATATGAAACGACTCATAGTGAGGGGAGTCATCAAGGCAACGAAACGTCTGGCCATTGTCGAAATCAATTACAAGCGTTGTCGCGCCTTCAACTCGCGCGCTAACTACGCTCGCGCCGGCAAGCTGCATCAGTCTTGAGGATTCGACAGGTACGGACCCCTTATCTAGATCTGCCTTTTCGGAATTGACCAGATGTTCGAAACTGGATTCCAAAGTGATCGATAAATCTCGATCAAACGACAACGATATCGTATTCGCAGTATACGATACTTGGTCGAGTATTCTTTCTTCGAAAATCGTTGTGTCGAAGCCCTTCGGTATACCGTACATCCGAAACACAACCTCCTAAGTTGAATCCAGCGGTCGATAATAATTCTTAGTGAATTTCCGCCGAATCGCCCCAAGCCTTGCGCAACCGATCCATATTGAATCCCGGCTCCTGCGCAGCCTCGATGATCACTCGCTCCTGCCGCGCAATCAGGTCGGCGGCATCCTTCACTTTGTCCGCGACCTCCGCCGGAATCACAACCGCGCCATGTTGATCCGCGTGAACGAGATCGCCATCCGACACGCGCATCCCGGCGACGGTCACCGGGCGCGCGAAATCAACCACATGCACGTACGCATGCGACGGGCCGATACGGTCCGCCATCAATTGAAACCCCTCCGCAATATCCGGGATATCGCGGACACTTCCATCGGTAATTAGTCCCAACGCGCCAAGACCTTTGTGTATGTTGCTGTTCACCTCGCCCCAAAACGAACCGTAGCCGCGCTGCGGACCGTCCAAATCCTGCATCACAACAACACTCGGCTTCGGACCTTCATCGACGTACGCATAATAACGCTGCGCTAAGTCACCCGCCTCGCGCCCAGCGAGATGACTCGGATGCGCCGCGCGAATACATGCCGTTCGTGCGATCCCAACCATCGGAGGTAGCTCAGGCCGGACACAAACCAACGGTTGCGTTGTGTAGCCATAGCCACGCCGCTCCGGCGACAAGACTTCGAGCGCATTGCACACGGTCGGTGTGTCGATACTTTGTAAGTCCGCGATGAGTTCGTTCGTCAGCTCAAACATAATTCCTCTCCAAGAGAACGCAGCACAACGGAAAATCCGGTGGAGCCACCAGAGCATTTTCAAATTGGGACGTCGGACACCTTGAGGTTCACCCGATCACTTAATCCCCCTTTGAAGGGGGCAAGGGGGGATATTCGACTCCGACACCTCAATCTTAATCTGATCTAGCCGAAACAGTGATCAACGCCGAGTTCCTCGGCCGTTTTGCGATGGAATTCGACGACGTCAGGATGATAAGGAATGCCGTTGGTGCGCCGGTCTTCCTCCGCCTCCTGTTCCGGCATGCCGGCATAGAGCACGCGGTCATGACCAGGCGCGGGCGGACACTCACGTAGTTCCTTCATGTAACCATCCATTTGATTCTTGAACCCGTCGAGATCGGTGAACGCTTCAATTTTGTATGCGAGAAAATGGTGTGCAAACCCATTGGGTTTCTCGTACCGGAGCGGACTACCGCTGAGTAGGCAACTCAAAATGTCCACCGCCACGGACAACCCGTAGCCCTTGTGCGACCCCGTCTCGCGATTGCCGCCGAGCGGGAGAATCAAATGCTCGTCTGGCACGTGGCATTGTTCCATGATTGGCGTGCCATCCGCCTGAGCCACCCATCCCGGAGGAACTTTGCCCCCGAGTTTATGCGTGAGTTGAATCTTGTTGTTTGCGACTGAACTGGTTGACGCGTCGAAAATAAACGGCACTTCGCTTCGCGTCGGCGCGCCGACTGCGATCGGATTCGTACCTAACATCGCTTTTGCGCCAAACGTCGGCGCGACGTACATGCCCCACAGCAGGCCGTTGTGGCGCGACTTCTCGTGGGTCTGACGGAAGAAGCCGACGAGGCCGACGAGTCGATCGTCCGCGATCGCGCCCAGGGTGAAGTT
>JAJDAB010000268.1 GCA_029262095.1 Candidatus Hydrogenedentota bacterium | reverse complement strand
AAGATTGAAACGTCCAACGTCTGGCCGTTAGCAACGACAAGATCGAGTTCGCCGTCACCATCAATGTCCGCGATACGTCCTGGACCTGGATCGGTGTTAACCGGGATTTGCGTTGGCGTAAGGAATCCGCCGGCACCGTCGGCCAATACAACGAACACAGGAAACGTGTTTATGGCTTTGAAGCCGCCGTCGATGGGTTCTTGAATCCCCGTGAACACAACGAAGTCCATGTCCGTATCGTTGTTGAGATCGGCGACTCCTATCGATTGCACGAGATTCAGCGAACTTAGGTTGAAGAGCGGTGCCACAGGATCGAACGTGCCATCGCCGTTTCCGAAAAGCACGTCTACCATGGCGGTGCGGAAGGTCGGCGACGTCGTTCCATCAATACCGACCATTGCGTCGAGGTTCGTGTCGCCATCCAGGTCCGCGAGCGTAATCTCTCTTGGCAATCCCGTGGTGGCGTCGCTGGTCGGTGTTTGAAACGTTCCGTCACCGTTGCCCAACAAGGTCTTCACCGCGCCGGCGCCCTCAAGTGTAACCACGAGATCGAGAAACGCGTCAGCGTTCAGGAACCCTGTGACGACGGCGGCGGGTTCATCGTTCGCCGCGAGCATAATCGGCGTTTGCGACAGAAACGTTCCGTCGTTGTTGCCGAGGAGTATCGACACGGTGTCGTCGTCTTGGTTGGCGACTGCCAGGTCGACGAACGCGTCGTTGTTGAACAAGCCGGTGGCAATCGAAGTGGGCGCGTCTCCTACGCTTACCAATAGCGGCGCTTGCAGCCCATTCACAGAACCCAGTGCGATTGCGACTTGGTCGTCGAAGTGGTTTGCGGTCATAACGTCGGGAAACGCATCGGCGTTAAGGAAATCGACGGCAACGTCAACCGGAACAGCGAGGTCGAGGAGATCGACGCGCTCAGGTGCTGGCGTGAACGTGCCGTCGCCGTCACCGAAGCTGATTAGTAGGTCGTTCGAATTCCGATTGATGATCGCGAGATCTTTTGTATTGTCATTGTCGAACAATCCCGTCGAGGCGAAGAAGGCCAAGGAACCGCCTGAGAAGTTTACTGCCGGTTCAAACGTACCGTTGCCAACGCCGATGAGTGACGTGACGCGACCGTTTGAGGCGATTGTTATCAAGTCCGCGGTCGAATCGTTGTCAATATTATCCGCGTGTACGAAAACGGGTCCCCAAGGTGAAGCCACGGGCTGGATACTCGTTTGAAACTGAAATGTCCCATCGCCATTGCCGAGTGCGATGAGCAAGCCACCCCGCACTATCGACGGTGGCGGTCCGATAAGAAATGCTCCAATAATGTCCGGATTGGTATCCTCGTCGATATCCGCGATGGTGACAGATTCGGGCCCTTCGAATCCGCCTGCTTCGATAATTGCAGTGGTCACCGCTTCGAATGTACCGGTGTCGTTGTTGTTGTTGATTAAAAAGCTGACCGTATCAACGACATCATTCACGACCACGATATCCAGAGCGTTGTCCTTGTTGAGATCGCCAACAGCAATCTCCGCCACCTCACCGAGTGTATCAATGAGCCCACCTGTTGTGAACGCACCTGTGCTATCTCCAAACAAAATTTCCAGGCTATTAGCAGCGCCGCTCAGTTTGGTGCTGCTAATGACGTCAAGGTGTGTGTCTTCATCAAAGTCTGCGAGCTTCATCGCGACCATCTTATTGTTTTGGGCTGTCGCAGATACGACTGCCGGCGCGAACGATCCTGTGCCATCGCCCAAGAAAGCACGCAGTTCACCTGTGGTCCCACCGGATCCAGATGCTTGCCCTACGACGAGATCGAGATGCGTGTCGCCATCGAGGAATACGGCTTCCACCTCGGTCACCTGAAGGGTACTCAACTCGATGAATTGCGCTTCACCCATTGTTCCGTCGCCATTGCCTAAATACATTGCCAGACGTTGAATAGTCTGATTCACGTCTGCTGGGACGAATATCGTGGCGACAGCGTCAGAAAACCCGTCTTCATTAAAGTCGCCTACCGCCACGTCGCTCGGTTGACCCGCGATAGAATACTTCCGGCCTGGGAAAAGCGATCCCGCTTGAAGCGTAATCGTGCCTACATCGGTCGTGCCGCCGAGAACCGGTGCAGTGGGTGCCGACGATCCGGTGAGGCTAGGCACAACGCCTGCTGCCGTCTTTGCCGTTACGACAATATCGCCGTTGTTGGTCGGCACGTTTGGAATCGAGAATGTGCCATTCGCTGCAGTCGTTGTGGATTCGCCCTGTGCAGTGACATCTGCATTGGCAATTGGTGTGCCAGCCCCATCCTGCACGGTGCCGATGACCGTGGTTAATGGGTCATCAACGACATTGAATTGAATCGGACCCGTAGTGCCCGTGTTGGCATTCGTGTCCGTAGCATCGACTTCGAACGTGACGTCTATTACGCCGATCGGCACGGTAAAGTCAGCTTCGAACTGGGTGTCCACCGCTTTGCCGTTATCGAGATTCTTTGTGATGTTGATCGTTGCGAACGGTGTTCCACCTTCGTTGAAGTTGACTTGCGTGATGCGTCCGTTGTCGACCACGCGAACAACCAGCGTTACGACCGAATCCTCGAGTAAGTCTGATCCGAGGGTCGGTTGCAGCAGCGTGACCGTGGGGACCGTCGCGTCCGGCGTAAACGGGTCATCGTCTTCCCCATCATCCAGTCCGTCGCCATCGCTATCCGGATTGGTTGGGTCGAGGCCGAGCAACACTTCTTCGCTGTCCGTCAATCCATCACCGTCCGTATCGGGCGTTGTATCGAATGTGCCGAGCAGGAACTCCGCGATGACACTAAGCCCATCGCCATCCAGATCTTCGAATCCGTCCGGAATACCGTTGCCGTTCGTATCCGGATTGCCGACGATGAATCCGAGCAGGGCTTCCGCAGAATCAATCACGCCATCGTTGTCGGTATCGGTACAATCGCCGGGATTGATTTCGCAGAGTGACTGCAGGACAACCGTGCCCACATTGGTATCGCCATCGGGTACGGGTGTAGCCGTTGAACTAATGCCGATCAACGCGCCACCGGCGTCCAGCTTCTGCGCAACAACGGCGAGCGGTCCTTGATTCGAGGGGATTCCGACAACGCGAAATGCGCCAGCGGCATCGGTCGAGTCCATGCCACCGAGGTTGAGCGGACGGACATCCGCGTCTTCGACCGGCTGAGCGCCGCTGGTTTGCGCGGTCCCGATGATCGCAGTAAGCGTGGCATCAGGCGCCACCGTAACGCGGGCGACACTCGTTGCTCCGAAGTTATTGGCAGTAATAAATACGGTTCCCGGACGTACCGCCGTCACCACGCCGTCGATACCAACCGTGATAATGCGCTCGTTGCTGCTTCGGTATGTTGTGAATCCTGCAGAGCCGGTCACATCATTCACAACGCCGCCCGCGAATTCACCGCTCACGCGAACGGTCGTCATCGCACCAATCGCGAGTAATGTCGGCGTATCAGGCGTCGCCGTAATCGATACCGGCACCGGAGGCGGCGTCCGGGAAAACGTGAGGTTCTCAATCGCCGTCGTCTGTCCTTGCGTGATTCGGAATGGTTCGCTGAATACGTAACAGACTTCGCCGTCAAATTCGCCGATCCCGGTCATTCGAACAAAGTCGTCACTAATCAGATCGCTCGGCGAACCAGGACCCGTAAGCCCGAATTGATCAGGCGCGGCGACATTTTCGATTAGAAAGAATCCGCTCTCGTCAGGTTGATACGACTGGCCACCCACCATCAGCGTAAACGTCTCGTTAATGAATGCTTCATCGTCAAGACCTTTGGGCTGGCGTGAAGATTTTCCTGGGACCATATCGGCCAATTTCTGGACTTCAGCGACGATCGTCGACAGTGAACGCTGAACAATCGTGTTGTGATTCGAGCCCGCGAGTGTAATCGTTTCGGCGTTCGGGACGTTATAGCCCCTGAGGCACATGCCAATTCGACCGATATTGCAGTCTGCGAAGCATTGACCGATAAGTGGGATATCGAGGTCACTGGCCAACATCACCATGGAATCGGGTGGCCCCGTAAAGGATTTGCCACGTTGATAGGCAAGGCATCCGCCGATCGGTAATACCAGTTCCCGCGCGATTGGGTCGAGCATTATGTTCTTGTCCGCGCCGATGCTCCCGCCAAGTCGCACGGAGTCGCCTCCGAGACTGTGGCCCGCCAGTAGAATCTTTGGCTCTTCACAGTCGCCCCGGTTGTCACGAAGTTGATTCACAAACATGTTGGCCAATAAGAGCTGGACGCCGCCGTTCGTGTTGGCCCGAATGACCCGCGTACGAACTTTTTTCGGCGACACCGCGCGCGAGGCATCCGCTATCAGTTCGATTCCGAGTGAAAAGTCTCGGTTCAAAAACTGACCGAAAATAAAATCCTGTATCTCTGTACCGCCCGTAAACAACACCACGCCTACCAGTCCACACTTGTCGCGGCTGTCTCCCGTCGCATCAGGCCTCCGAGGCGTTCCCCAACCGGCCGTGTTGATTCCGCTGCCGGGATCAGTCGAGATGATCGCGCCATCGAGAGAAACAGTACCGGTCGCTACGATTTCAAACATTCCGGTGTCATGGTTGAAGCTCATGAACTCGACGATCGCACCCGGCGGCAAGCCATTCATGTTTGGATACTCGATGCTTACTGGCGGGTCGAATGTAGCACCGCTCGGCTGCAGCGTCCACGCGAAACGCGGAGCGGTTCCATCGGGGAACGGCATTGGAATATCGTCCGCATGCACCTGATTGAGCTTGACGGTTGCCGGATTTCCCGGCGAAGGTGTGGAGCCATCGGCGAGACGCATTGAACCAGCCTTAATTGTCATCTTTAGGCCATCGACACCTGCGACGGTTAATTCGACATCTTGCGTGCCGTCGTAAGTGCGCTCGTTAGCCGGATCGAGCGGTGGTAGCAACACAGGCATTCCGAGCGCGTTCTCCGTGTCCGGGACGATGAGGGTCTCATAGTGTAACGATGGAAACGTGCCTTGCGGTATCGCCTGCCCATCGACTGCCGTGGCAACGGAACCGTCCACGGAGAGTTCCGCAAAGCCATCGCCGGTGTCTTCGAATGAGAACGAACCATCAACGCCGGATGTCGTTTGCAACGTCTGTCCACCGACCTCCAGAACCACCGCGGCTCCACCGATCGGACAACTCGCATTGTCGAGCACTCGCCCCACGAAGGATGTGGTTGCACCAAACTGGCGCACGAGTCCCACAATGTCAAACGTCGCGCCGCCGTCTTGTTTTTCCGGAATGGTCACGTCGATTTTGTTGTGCCCATCGACATCGCCTAGCGTGTATTCCACTTCTACATGGCCCGTGGCGTCGGTATTCACGGTGACCGTATTCTTTGCGGATGGATCGCCGAAGAATGTGCCGTCGCCCGCTGTGATTTCGAAAGTCACCGGCACGTTGGGAATTCCGTTATTGCCGTCACTAACCCACACGTTTAGGGGTAACGGGACCGGACTGTTGATTTCCGCTTTCTGTCGGTTGCCACTGCCAATGTTAATCTGGCTTGGTGGTCCCGGCGTCGCGGTCGCACACGCAAATGCCGTGTTAAGTGTACAATCCGCAGTGACTTGCAGACGGTTATTGCCACAACCCGCATCTGTACCCACTGTCCAAAACGCTTGCGACTGACCTTGCGTGTCGGTCACCGTTTGAAGCGTCATCTCCTCGGGCATCGCACCAGTTGTCGCCGCTAGACGCCCGTCACTCCGCTTGACAGTCCACGATAGATTGCAACCTACGATCGGCTGGTTTGATGCGTCCAAGACTTGTACAACAACTGGCTGGCCTAGTTCATCCAACACTTGACCCGTTTGACTGTTTCCGGACAACACACTCAGGCGCGGGCCGGTCAGTGTGGATCGCGTGATGGTGATGCTGGCATTGGCCGAATTACCCGCAGCATCCGTCGCGGTCGCGGTGATGACATTTGCGCCCAACGCCAAGGGTACTGCCGTCCGCAAGAATGTACCGTTGGTGCCGAGACCGACATCTACATCGGCGAGCAAACCGTTCACGGTTACATCAATGCCAAGAAATCCGCTGAGCAGATCCGAAACGCGGCCCGCGACGTCCACTTCGGCATCGAATACTTCGCTGCCATCGCCGGGAAAATCAATGAACACATCGGGCGGTGTGCTGTCCTGCGTAATCTCCAGCGTCGCTGGAGCGCTACGAAGTCCAGTAGGCCCGATCGCCGTAACAAATAGCCGATTGATTCGATTCAATTGCAGATTAACATCAAATTCAAACGAACCGTCCGAGTTGACCGGTCGGCTCTTCGCCACTACCGCACCATCAATCGCTATCATCGCGTCCGAATCGGTCATTCCCATGACAGTAATTGAAGTCTGATTCGTGACCGGGCCGAGCCCAAAAACCTCCGGTGCATTCGGCGCGTTCCGCGGAGTTGTACGCGGTAAGACTGTTACCGAAACATCTTGCGAAAGACCGCTGTTCGATGTGGAGACGGTAACTGTGGCGCTACCTTCTACCAGCGCTGTAACGCTACCCTCGAACACGGTGGCGACTCCGGGATTGTCGGAGATCCAACTGAGAACATCATCCGGATCGTTCGACGATGCGGAAATAGTCGTCGATTCCTCCGCTTCGATGGTGATGCTCAATGGCGAAACGGTCAGCTCCGGTGGTGGTGGCATCGTCCCCGGACAGGATATTTTAACTAATACGAACGAGAGCGCGAAGAGATCCACGAAGATTAGTTTTATCAGTCGCCCAATACCGTATTCCAAAGGAAGTATCCTCCCTCCCCGCAGCCAAACTACTCGAACCGTTCATGCGCCCGCCCACGGGAAACCTCGCCCCAAGAGTTCCCGCCAGCCTGCAACCTTGGCGACATAATCCGCATACTACCAAATTACAACGATTTGTAAAGTACTTTCTGATTCGTGTTAGCAACTGGCTACACAGATTTACACCCAGCGCCTCGCTATTGTGAGACTAGCGTCATGATGACAGGTGTGGTCTGTTAGACTTTGGCATTGGTTGACTCTCGACCGGTTTCCGGAGGAACGGAGTGACTATCCTGTTCGTCCTGAAAACAAAGGCGGATCAATATTCGGGACGGGCAGGCGGAAAAGAAAAGGCGAGCGTAACAGGTGAATATCGACTACGCCAATTCTTCCGCCGCGAGGCATTGCGCTAAGTTGTTACATTTCAAATAGTACGAGTCTTCGGGAGGGACAGCCATGTGATTCAATGTCGCATTCGTCGTTGAGCCCGCCCGATGACCTGTCCTATCCCCCACCCTGCTGATATCAAATTACAATCTTCAGAGTTCCCACTCGACATTCGCCGTCTACAATTTTGCACCACTCATCCCTCGACCTACAGCTTCCGCGAGTATGATAAACGCGATCTGCGTCGGCACTCTGCAAGCCCTACTCTCGAAAATCATACTCGAACTGAGGCGGCTACAATTCCGCCCCCTCAACGCCGCACGTAGCCCGAATCCGAACTCGATCTTGGCATGTTTTCAAGCACGTCTAAGAAAATAGTGCGTCAGCGGACGGATACACCTGCTTAAATCAACGTCAGGCTGCTAGGTAACGGTTCCTTGAAGTTTAATGGCCCGGAGTGACAGCGATGTGCGCCGCAGCTCACGATCGCGTTTCGTGCTCGCGTCTCAAGCCGGCATGGGAGTTCAACGGTGAAGGAGTCGAGAACTAGTTGCAGAACGTACATGGAAATCGCAAGAGAAAACGAGTGAACCCGCGGATATTCGCGACCGCGAATCGAGGCTGCTAGGCTGCTAGTGGCCACCGTAGTTCAATACACAAGGAGACTTGAAATGTTACAGGCAACGAAATCAAGGAAAGGGTTTACGCTCATCGAACTACTAGTGGTAATAGCTATTATCGGTATTTTGGCTGCGATTCTTTTGCCCGCACTGGCCAGAGCAAGAGAAGCGGCGCGACGGGCCAGCTGTCAAAACAATCTTAAGCAACTCGGCCTTGTGTTTAAGATGTACTCGAACGAATCGTCAGGCGAAAAGTATCCTCCGTTGCATTACTATGATTGTGCAGGAAACCTCGATACACAGGCGGCACCGAATGGATTCTTCATCTATCCGGAATATTTAACCGATCCTGCAATTCTCCTTTGCCCGTCCAGTTCGCTAGGTGATAACCCCGCAACCTATTTCGATGGCGCGGATGATCTTGTGCAGGTATATGACGGAGCGCAGGGCCGATTTGTATCCACGTCAGGCGCAGGAAATCGAGATTTCTACCCATGCGAAATCGAAGGTAGTGAAGCTGGTGACACCACTACTGCCAGCAATCAGCGACAATTGCCCTACATGTACTTTTCGTGGGTATTTGTAGATGACGTCGATTTCCTAGGCACACCTGACGCTTGCGGTTCAGATGTCGTATCCGCATCGCAAAGCAATTTTATCAATGCAATCCTAAACGGTGCGCTCGACATTGGGAATCTTCACGATAGCTTTAATCTGGCCGACGGGCTTCTTGCGCAAAATCTGGGCACGGGATCTGGGTCCCGTGGCGATATTAACAACCCGGCCACGTGGAACCGAACCGGCGATACGTTGTTTTATCTCAGAGAGGGTGTGGAGCGATTTCTTATCACGGATATCAACAATCCGGCTTCCACATCATTGGCCCAGAGCGAGGTCTTTCTAATGGCAGATTTCGCGAAGACCGTCGTTGCAGATTTCAACCATGTCCCCGGTGGAGGCAATGTCCTTTATATGGACGGGCACGTTCAGTTCAAGCGTTATCCAGGCGACTTCCCATACACGGAATGTGTGGCGATCGCGGTGGGTGGATTGGCTAATCGCTAGCCGATCCGTTTTGAAATTCGCCTCAGTGGGGTTGCCGCACACGCAATTCGCGTCCGGCAACCCCACGAGCGTAAAAACTCACGCGGCACCAGAAGCTGAGACACCGTCCTGGATTTCAGCGAATTCAACGTCATCAAGTGCAAACATTCTCCACAACAAAATCAGACTAACCTACCCTAACCGATGCGTCCTGGAGTGCGATAGTCTGGCGAAGTTTAAATTGGGAAAGGAAAAGGAAGGAGTCGTAGTGAGCCTACTTCGCTTTGCGGGAGAGACCGATTGATCTAAACGCCAAAATTTGATCCCTGATCGCGGATTCCACGGGAATTCTTTCTATACTCGACGCACCGTAGAATCCATCCACACCGCTGGTCCTCTGAAGCACATAGGCCGCATCATCCGGCATCGAAATCGGGCCACCATGGCACAGGACCATCGCTTCAGCGTTCACGCCGTGAACTGCGTCGGAAATCGCCTGAATTGCGGCCACGCATTCATCGATACTCCGGGCCGAGTGCCCCCCGATACTCCCCTTTGTTGTAAGTCCCATGTGCGCCACCACAATATCGGCACCCGCGTCCGCCATTTGTTCGGATTCATCCACGTTGAACGCATAAGGAGACGTGAACAACTCCAACTCGTGAGCCACGCGAATCATGTCTACCTCAGAGGCATATCCCATTCCTGTTTCTTCCAGATTCGCCCGAAACAATCCGTCACAAAGGCCTACAGTCGGAAAGTTTTGTACACCCGCGAATCCCATCGTTTGAAGCTCCTGCAGGAACAGAGGCATCTGTCGAAACGGGTCCGTGCCGCACACACCGGCCAATACAGGAGTCGTATTCACGACGGTCAAAACTTCCCCCGCCATTTCTTTCACGATTTGATTCGCATCGCCATAGGGCATGCAACCGGCCAGTGAGCCACGACCGGCCATTCGGAATCGGCCAGAATTGTAGATGACGATCAGATCGACACCGCCAGCCTCCTCGCACTTTGCACTGAGCCCCGTGCCAGCTCCGGCACCAATAATAGGCTCGGAATTCGCAATTCGATTTCGTAGTCGACGAACGACTTCGTCTCGCGTGTACGTCATGTCCGCGACGACACGCGTTCATTCGGATGAAAGTCGACGACGAGAATTTTTTCCAGATACGGCAATAGCTGTTCGACGTAAGCATGATGAGCTTCGTGGGGAATATAGGCGTCCCGTCCCGCGACGTCCGCGAAGGTTGTGATGAAGCAGTGGGTGAAACCCTCGTGTAAATTCTCCACACTCATGTCTGCACCCCATTCAAACTGCTTCATATGCTCAATTTTTTTCGGGAGTGACTCGTAGCCTCGAATGAGTTCGGCAATCTTCTTTTCATCCGTATCAGCTTTGAATCGAAACATCACGACGTGTTTTACAGAACCGTCCAATTCAGTTCTCCATCTAGCCGGGCTATGTGGCCGGCTCGGCCTTGTTCATCAATCCCATCAACATGTCAACGGCTGTATCACAGAATTCAGTGTCGTTGATGTTGCAGTCGACCTCGACCATGGGAATTTCGGCATTGATAGTCGCCTTTAACGCATCAAATAGGGCCGCATCAGCCTCCGGACTGTGGAATGGCTGGCCTTCCGCCCCAAGCAATGACACGCCACGCAACGGCAATAGAATCGCCACCGGGGCCGTTGCCGCATTTGCTTTCTCGGCAAAGATTCGACCCAGATGCCGGTTTTCAGCTTCATTCGTTCGCATGAGGGTTACGGACGGGTTCCACTCGTAGAACAGTCTTTTATCATCGACATAACGTTGCGGAACTGTGTCCACCGGACCAAAGTTCACCATGTCCACGCAGCCCGGCACGATGAGATGAGGAATGCCGTTACGACCTGGAGCACTCAACCGATCGGGGCCCGCTGAAAAGACGCCGTCGCATATCTCGTCTGCCCATTCCGTCGTTGTAATGTCGAGCACCGCCTCGACGGATCCACCACATACGAGCGATTCCATAGATCGACCACCCGCTCCGGTAGCATGAAATACCAACACTTCAAAACCCAATACAGACAATTTGCCCGAGCAGTACTCAACGCACGCGGTGGTATTGCCAAACATAGAGGCGGCGACTATTGGCCGATCAGATTCGGCTGATGCTGAAACACAATTGGACATGCCGCATACGGCGCCCGCTGCCTGAGTGAACACTCTCCGAGTGATTCGGTTAATTCCTGATACATCCGCGATGGCAGGGAAGAGAATAATGTCGCTGGCACCAACATACATCGATACGTCGCCCGAAGCTGCGGTTGTTACGCATATTTTGGGCATGCCCACGGGTAGAGATCGCATCGCACTGGTGATGACTGATGTACCACCGGTACCCCCCATACCGATGACGGCATCAAACCCCTCTGCGTCCAGTAAGTCCTTCACCGCTACGGCCGCGCCGGCCGCCATCACTTTCATTGAGGCGCCTCGGTCTGCATCCGCGCGTAGTTGTTGTAGATCCGAGTTTCCTTTGCGAGCGACCGTATCCGCTTCTATCTGAATTGGGAACCGAGTCTTTGCTTCCATCACGCCTACGTTCATCGCGAGAACTCGAAATCCATGAGTAAGAATCTGATCTCGCAGAAATTCGAATTCCAGTCCTTTCGTATCGAAAGTCCCTATCATCAAAACGGATTTGCCTACCCCGTCCAATCGAATACAACTCCTAGAAGTTCGTTTGGATTATCGCGCAACGTCTCGTAGGCACTTACGGCATCTTCAATGGGAACGAAATGGGAAATGATGGGCTTTACGTTTAGTAGGCCGGTTCGCAAGAAGTGGATCAGCAGTTGCAAATCGCTATGGTCGAAATGGCACGATACTTCGATCGAGGCCTCAAGCGTGTGAAGCATGGACCAGTGAAACTGTGTTTCCGATCGAACCGCCAACAGCCCGACGACTGATCGATGTTTCAATAGTCCGTGTTTGAAGATACCTTGCAATAGGCTATCGACACCGCTGCAGTCAATCACGCGATCGAACGGACCGATCTCTTGAAGTCGTTCCCAGTAATCTGCGTCCCGTGCGTTCATTATCGTGTGCGCACCGGACTCTTTGGCGATAGCGAGCCGTTCTGAATCGACATCCGAAACCGTCACATGCGCGCCAAACGCTCTGGCCGCTTGTGCTGCGAATTGGCCAATGACACCCAGCCCAACGATCCAAACGCGATCACCCGGCGCTACCCGAAAGCGGCGAATGCCGCGCAGCGCAACGCCGGCAACACCCAACAGAGCGCAATCCTTGAAGTCAATGCCTTCGGGTAGCACGATAGATTGCGGAAGCGCTGCTGCGATTGGCGTACAGGGCTCTACGTCTTGCAGCAGCCAACCGTGGTGGCCGACGTATCGCCCTACGAAGACATGGTCGTCCACATGGACTTGATCGACCTGACTACCAATCGCGCGGACCCGACCAACATGTTGATAGCCGTGACGGGAAGGGAACATTGAATCCCAGAGGTGCTCGCCAAGTAGAGCGTGCCGTTCCGTACCGTTTGTCAGACCGGAAAATTGCGTCTCGATGAGTATCTCTGAAGGCTTTGGATCGGGCGGCGGACCAATGTCGACAAGTTGAGTCTTCGATCGTTCCGGATATTCGATCGCGATGTTACGCATGGCTAGTGTCTTTTTCGTAGCGATCGGTCGGCGTTTTCTCCACGGTCAGCCGTGGAATGTAGCCTTCCTTCTCCATGTAGTAGTGTCCGGGATCGTGACAGCCCTCAGGCAACGAACCTGGAAATGGGAAAATATCTACGCCTTTGTCGCCGAGCGAATCAAATCCATGTTCGACCCCAGCCTCCACCATCCAGATGTCGCCTGCTTCTAGGACGAATTCTTCGCGGCGTCCATCTTGGTCGACCATAAACGCAAGACATCGCCCTTTGGTGACAACCCAGGTCTCGTCATAGTCGTGAAAATGTTTTTCTACCGGAGCATCCGGAGCGAAATGGTACGATTTGGGTTGTTTATAAACGGTCATGGCAAAGAATCCTTGGTTGACGGGATACACCAGCTCCGCAACGCGACCGGCGTAAGCAGTCTTGCTCAGAGTAATTGCTGCGGGGAGCCCACATTCTTGGCAGGACGGGCTCATTCTTGCGATACAGGGGCAAAGGAAACCCCTAGGCTAGGCTCACCTTCTTCGCGACGAACGTCTGTACAGCTTCCTCGACACGGCTTAGATCAGGCCCAGAAT
>JAJDAB010000267.1 GCA_029262095.1 Candidatus Hydrogenedentota bacterium | reverse complement strand
CTGCCGTGGACGGCTTCGAATACCGCGCAGCCATCGCCAATGTTTGCGCCCGGTACGACGCCCAGACCGCCGACCAGTCCCGCGCACAAATCGCTCACGATGTCGCCGTACAAGTTCTCCATCAGCACGATGTCGAATTGTTCCGGCTTGGATACGATCTGCATGCACCCGTTGTCCACGATTAATTCATCGAGTTCGACACCAGCGCCATGCTTCTCGTTTGCATCGTGTGCGCACTCTAGAAACAGTCCGTCGGAAAGTTTCATGATGTTCGCTTTATGGAACACCGTTATTCGTTTGCGATCGCGTTCTTTGGCGTAGTTGAACGCGAATTTTGCGATGCGCCAACACCCTTCGCGGGTAGCAATCTTCAAGCTTTGAACGACGCCCGGCGTGATTTCGTTTTCGATTCCGGAGTAGAGGCCTTCGGTGTTTTCGCGAATGACCACGAGATCAACGTCTTCGTAACGCGTCTTGATCCCCGGCATTGATCGCACGGGGCGTACCGCTGCATACAGGTTTAGCCGTTTACGCAGCGCGACATTGACACTCGTAAACCCTTTGCCGATCGGTGTTGTAATCGGCCCTTTCAAGGCGACACGATGCGCCTCGATTGATTGAACCGTTTCCTCGGGCAACACGGATCCGTGCGACTCCACGGCACCCGCGCCCGCGGCGAGTTCAACCCAATTGATGTTGACTCCGGTCGCGTCAAGTACGTCACGCGTAGCAAAAGCGACTTCGGGGCCGATCCCGTCCCCGGGAATGAGACAAACGGTATGCGCCACGCGACTGTTTAGCTGGCTTTGGCGACGACGGCTGCGCCGGCTTCGGCGACAGCATGATCGTTTTCGACGGTTGATCCGGATACGCCGATTCCGCCCACTACTTCGCCCGCAGCATTCTTGAGCGGAATGCCTCCGGGAAAGGTGATGAGTCCGCCGTTGCTGACTTCAATGTTGAAGAGCGGACCCCCGGGCTGGCTCAACTCGCCGACGTCCCCTGTGTTGAACTCGAAGAAGCGGGCGGTCTTCGCCTTCTTTGTCGCGATGTCGATGCTCCCAAGCCAAGCGCCGTCCATCCGCGCAAACGCTTTTAGGTTCGCGCCTGCGTCGACGATGGTAATGTCCATTTTGCAGTCAATGGCCTTAGACTTTTTGATTGCAGCTGCAACGGCCGCTTGCGCTGTTTCCAACGAAATATCAGGTGTATTCAACGTCATTCTCCTCATCGCACATCGGCGTAGAACGCCGGATTTCTATGTTTACAAGACCCAAAGTCACCAAACTATCATCCAAAGCAGACTGGTTCAAAGTTCAATCGTGACGCATCAAAGAAAGACTGATTTATCCGCATCCATCAGGTCGAACAATGAGACGTCAATCGACCGCAACAAATCGTCCAGGCGCACCATCGGCAACCCCAGGACATTCTGATAGCACCCCGAATACTTCGACACGAGCAAGCTGCCCGGACCATCGACCGTATACGCGCCTGCGCGGTCGAGTGGCTGCACGGCATCTACAAAGCGTTCGATCTCTGGATTCGTCAATTCCCGAAACGTGACCTTCGTCGTCTCATACCCGCTGGCTTCCTTGGCCTTCGCCGTATCGCACACCGCCACGCCTGTGATCACGCGGTGCGTCTGACCAGATAACCGGCAAATCATCGACACGGCTTCTTCTAACGTCACGGGTTTGCCCAGGGGTTCATCGCCGAGGAAAACGAGTGTATCTGCTGCGATGACGACCGCGGACTGGTCGAGTCGGCCAGCGATGTCATCCCGTTTGGCGCGCGCATTTCCGACGACCATTTCCTCGGGCGCGCCTTCGGCATTTTCTGGCGCGCTGCTCGGAACAACTTCGATGGTTAGGCCAAGGGCTTCGAGTAAGGAGCGGCGGCGGGGAGACGCCGACGCGAGAACAATCCGGCTCACGGGGTTTCAGTGACCTCGGCACGCGGTAGGACCGTACCATCGCTACCCACGGTCTCCGTCAATTCCTCGTTCTCGATTATGCGGGTGCCTTCCGGCAGTACCAGCCGGTCCGCGCCCGGTTCGATGGGTTTGTTCACGCTGTACTCGACAATGTTGATGACAATTCGGCTATTGGCATCGTTGATGATTTCGATTCGACATGGAAGCAAATCGTCACCGGCCAATGTTAGCCGCGCCTCTTCAAACAGCGATCCCGCCCCGCCATCAACGTTCAAGTCCTCTTGTGCGATCTCATCGCCCGACGGCAATTTTGGTCGCAACGTCAGGACCGTTGAACCGCAAGCGTCCGGCAATGCCGGTGTCAAGGACAGATCGTACGCCTCTTGAAGCCTGATCGGATCGCCTCCGAACCCCAGAAATAACGCTTCAGCCTGGGGATCGTTCGCAAGGTCAAAAGACTGCACCTGTTCGAATTCCGTGTCGTATTCATAAACGCGCAATGCATCAACTAAATAGGCAATTTCGGGGTCCGTATATCGAAAAACAATGCGTCGTGGACGCACGAATACCAAGGTGCCTTCGCTACGCACCGAATCATCCGGACTGGTTTCATCTTGGACAAACGACGCTTGTACGTTTTTCACCGCCGCACGCCGCTCAGAGAATTCCGCAAGGAATGAATCAAGCGAACTATCCGCTGTAGCGCTTGCGGCCATCAACGGCAATAACCAAACCACCCAAAGAGCCGGGTTAATCAAAACTACTCCGCCTCGCGCAACGGTTCGGGTTCTGCGTCGTCATCTGCATCGGTGAAGTCATTGTCCGATTCCCGCGCGAACGAAATTGGGGAGCGAGGCGCTGCGACGTCTTCGGTCTCATGCGTATCGACCTCCTCTTCACCGTCGGCCGCTTCTTCCACGGCTTCTTCGTCCGCTTGCACGATGTCTATATTCGGTCTCGGCTCGGCGTCGACTAACGGACCGCCAATCGGGATCAACGTTTCCAGTAATTGCCGGTGCGTTTCGAGGATGCTCGTGATTTCTACGCGCAAACGCATACGCTGTTGTTTCAACAGGTTAATATCTCGTGCGAGTGCATCCGGCACTTTCGACGCTTCGATTTGCGCTTGCAATTTTTTCAACCGTGCTTCTTCGATCAACGATTTGGCTTCTCGACGCGCGGCGTCCACGATGTCATCACTCACGCGCTGCGATGACAGCATCGCTTCACGCAACGATCGTTCCATTGCCCGAAAGTCTTTCATCTCGGATTCGAGGTCTTCGTTTCGTTCTTTCAAATCCCGGACTTGGGCAATCAAGTCTTCCAAGACATCGGCAAGCCGTTCAAGATACGCGTCGACCTCCGCCTTGTCGTATCCGCCGAAGTTGGACTTCTTGAAATCCGTATGGTAAAGATCGCTGGGTGTAATGGTGACCTCCGAACCCAGGACTTCTGAAACGACCTTATCTTTTCTCATACGCCGTCTCCATTTGTAGACGTGAAACGCGATCCGTTATTCACGTTCAGAGTTCCCTTGACCGTGCCGCCGCGGCACCCACGCTTGCACGCACCACGCCCGCCAGATCATTCGCACGAAATGCTTCCAATGCGGCGAATGTTGTGCCGCCCTTCGATGTGACCCGTTCGCGCAATGCGCCCGGCGATTCGGAAGATTCGTGCATCATCACCCCAGCGCCGTAGGCCGTCTGCGCCGCGAGCCGTTCCGCCTGGCCCCGGTCCAACCCCTCGGCTTCACCCGCAGCCGCCATACACTCCACCAGATAAAAGAAATACGCAGGCCCGCTCCCGCTCACGGCGGTGACGGCATCCAACGCGCCTTCGTCAACCTCCTCGACAGTACCGACCGCCTCGAACACGGTTC
>JAJDAB010000266.1 GCA_029262095.1 Candidatus Hydrogenedentota bacterium | reverse complement strand
GGATGATTCACTACCGGCAACTTCGTATTGATTGAGCGGTGCCCGATTGAGAGATCGATTGGCTTCACTTGACCTTCCGGAATAGTGATTTTTCCAACGACCGGTCTTCCCGTACCGCCGATGACCACATGCCTTGTACCGCCAGGTTCGATCGTCACAGGGACGGCGTGAGTGGTGGTGTACGACATTTCCGCCAGTTGCAAGCGTTTTCCAGCGCGCATGTCGCCGGGAATAAGCCGTTCTAGCGTAAACTGTCCGCGTTCGTCTGTTTCCACTGAATAGTCGGTTACGACTTTTGGCGCGTCTGGCTTATAGGGTCGGTTGTAGAACACATTGACTCGCACGTTTGGATTCGGCTTACCACCGACGAGCACTTCGCCGGTCAATGTGGCCCAGGACTCAAGGCGAATTTCTTTTTCGGAGTACCACGTCTCCTGATCGATTTCCGCAAATCCGCTCTCGTGAAGCGCGACGAGTGCAAATGCTTCGTCCAACGCAGAGAACGAAAATTTACCATTCGCATCAGTCATTACGTTTCGAGCTGAAGTAACTCTTCGAATGCTTCCGTTCTCAATATAGGCACCTGCCGATGCCGTGCACAGCGTTACCGTGGCTTGTTCGACCGGTTCGCCATCGGGCCCGTATACGATTCCCGCGAACCCTTCGCCTTTGCGGAGTTCGAAGTTGTAGGTTTGTTCACCTTCGCCGTTCAAAAACGGGCGGGACACACCGGGCAAATAACCATCCGCCTCGATGCGAACCAAATGCGCGGGATACGGGTAACTGTGCCGAACGACATATTTTCCGTCTTTGCCCTCGCGCGCATCGCGGCGCGACCAGCCTGGCGCGCTACCATTCTTCCAATCGATTCCATCGATAACGGTGAACGCGGGAATGGGTTCTTTCGTTTCTGCGTCCACTACGTTCCCTGAAATGAATAATTCAGGGTGCAGCGTAATCTTGTGCACTTCGTCATTGGGCTCCAAGGCGACCTGCCGTGCCGACATCAGTCCTTTAATGAGTATGTCGTATTGCACTGGATCTTCGGGGGCGCTGACCCACTCGAACATACCTTCTGCATCCGTCTTGGCGCGCCAACTAATGGCGCGATAGCCGCGCCAGGTGTCGGCAACCACCGAAACGCCTTCGAGCGGTTCGCCCAGGGCGTCAACGACTTGCCCTCTAACGGTATGTGGCGATTGCAGCACGAATTCGATGGGCTTCATCTCCTGCGCGGCCACAATTTTCTGCACGGCGGGTGCAAAGCCCTCTTTCTGCACGGTCATCACCACGGTTCCTGCTTCGGTATTTCGAAACGCAAACGAACCGTCGTCGCGCGTTCTCGTGCTCGGATAGTTGGACCCCCAACGATCTGCGCCCTGCTTCACTTCGGCCTTCGCGATCGGGTTACCATCGGCATCAACGACCCGTCCGGCCATTAGAATGCCCTGCTTCATCACCATCACACCGGTGCCGTCGCGGAGTTGTTCGATACTCGGTTTGGGTGTCGCGCCGAAGTGATTGTCGTTGGAGTAGTCACGGTGCGAGAGCTTTATCCAAACGTCATACAAGTCGGCCGGGATAAAGTCCGCCAACCATTTTCCGTCCTCGTCGGTCCTGACGCGCCGCTTCCAAATACCTGGTTTGATTCGGCCTTCGTAGGGTTCATCGGGAACCAACAATTCGACGGTTGCCTTTTCAATCGGCTCACCGTCTTCATTCTGAATGATCCCGCTGATGCTGGTGCCCTTCGGCAGTTCGATTTTCACGGATTCAGGACAGTGCATTCCGTCTTCTGCCGGGCGCCATGATCCCTTCATGGGGACATAGCCTTCCAACACGGCTTCGATACTGGAGTACCCTTCGGGTGAATAAGACACCTCGCCCACAACGTGTCCGGCATCATCGGTGGTGTATTTTTCGCGGCCGGCGTCGTGGCGAGTCTGAACCTTGACCCCTTTAAGCGGCTCACCCGTTTCCGCGTCAACGACCGTGATCGTGACGGGGCGTACTTTCGCCTCGCCTTCTTCCGAAAGCGCAATCCCCGGAACAAACGCGAAAGCCAATCCCAACAGCACGATCAAACGGAAATTCATGATAAACCCTCCAGCGTCACGCACCAGCCTACAACAGCCTTCTCGATTGCACAAGCGTCCTATTGTCGTAATGTTCCCGATCAGGTCAACCGATCAGCCGTTTTTCGGAAGTCGTGAATTGCGGCACGTTTTCAACCCGTCCAGCACAGTCTCAAAACGTCTTTGCCGTGTAGAATGTTGACCGAGGCATCATGAGTAATCCCGTTAAATTCGCGAAAGACACGTCGACCCGGTTCCATCCGGAATTGGACTTGGCGCGTCTGCGTGCTTTTCATGAATCTTTAAGCGATTCGCCCGCCTCGCTTCTCGCAGAACAGCCGGAAGACTTTCGGAAAGAAACCAACGACCTGTTTCGGGAGAACGTGGTCGCCATCGATCATGTAATCGCGATGGGTGATACTGCACCATCCAGCTCCGTACCCTGTGATGTTCTAATTTTTGCGCCGGGTGAAACAACAGATCGATCTATGTCGAAACTCGGCGGATTGCCCTATTGGCCGGCATCGCGTTCTTGGCCGAAGAACTGGCGCGGGAAACCGTTGTCGTTTCTGGGGCAAATCAATTTCCGAGACTCAAGGGACGTTGTCGGCGATCTGCCCGGTGGGATTTTGGTGATGTTCGTAAACGCTCATGACCGCGTTTCGTCGTTCTGGTTCGATACCCACGATGAGCCGCTCATTGCGGAGCCGGACCTACCTCCTGGTCAGCGAAAGTTTGATCCCTCATACGGCGTCATCCATCACACGTACGATGTGCCCGAGGGTGGGATCGCTGAATCGCTAGGTACGCGGGAAGGCGTCGAGTCGTCAATATTCGATCTCAAAATTGGTGGTATCCCGTGGGGATACAAAGCGGCTGCATCAGAGAAGGAGGCGTTTCTCTTTCAGATGACTTCGCCACACGAAGCATTTGAGGACGGTAGATTCGGGTGGACGGGCGTCGCATACACGGATTGGCGATGGCCGTTCACGAAAGGTGAGGAGTCGCCCAAAATCGAACTTGAGTGGTGGGCGGCATACGTGAAGCAGAATGGCAAATTGCGTTGGGAGTGGGTGTAGATGGTCAAGTTGGATACCATCATGCACTCGACGAAATGTATCAAACGTCGCTCTATGCGAGCTAGACGCGTACGTCCAAATGTTGCCCCACATTCGAATCGATAGACGCGGACTCAATCAGTTTGACTGCGGCTTCGCCCTGGAATTCTATCGCATCTTTGGCGCGACCAATCGCCGCGACTTGGAGTTCGGTCGAAATGCGGGCGGACGTGAGACCTGCTGCAACGCCCGAGATTGCTGATATGCCTGCCATCCGTTGGTGTCCCCCTAGCGGCATCCTTGCCGACTGTCAATAGTATACCACAAAGATTCGCCGATGTGGGCACAAATTGGGCTGGTTTCTTTGTCATTCCAGCCTCTACTATTGGGTTTCCTAACTGAAATTAGAGCGCACAACGTGGGGGCGGTTGCCGGTGATTGGGTTCGATAAAGTGTTGCATTTTGTGGTGAGTTTTTTGATTGGGCAACTGAGTCCGGCCTTGGCGTATGCAGCGGGTTGGGGTAAAGAATTGTATGATTTGGCGACCGGCGGTTTTATCGATATCGGGGATTTGATTGCGGATGGGTTGGGTGTGTTGACTGCGATCTTGGTGTTTCCTTAGGCCATGCTCCTACACACCGTACGCGATGTCATACCGACTGTAGCCGAGGCATTTACCCGACGTTTCCGAACGCACCTCAGGCCTCAGTAGATTTCTCGGCTTCGCTCGAAATGACAAAATACATTTGCCACAGAGAGCACAGAGTTCACAGAGAAGCGCGTCAATCGAAGGTAGACATTCTCGGTGTTCTCTGTGGCCCGTTTCTTACCGTAGGGTCGACCCTGATCTCCATCACGGTATCTCGAAATGACTGATTGGCTAGATTCTTTTGTAGACGAACCTTGGAATCATCTGCTTGCGCGCCGTGAGCACTGCGCCGAGGACGCGCCCTTTTGATTTCGCTAGCGATTCCATCGCGCGCATGACGACTTCACGGCGGGTGCTGTCGGATTTGATGACGACGACAACACCGTCTGCGATGCGGGCGAGGTCTAGCGTGTCACTGGAACTCAGGATGGGCGGTGCATGAAACACGATTCGGCTGTAGGTGTCGTGTAAGCCGGTAAGAATTTCTTGCAACTTCTCAGAATTCCATAGATGTGACGGCAATCCAACTTGGGTGCCTCGTTGCATGGTGTCCAAATTTCCAGTGTTCGCGACGCAGTCTTCGACCTTCGCTTGTTCGAGAACGAGATCGGTGAATCCGTTGCCCGCACCACCGACTGCGAGATCGATTAACAATGTTTTTCGTGGTTGGCTGTCCGCACTGGCGTCGGCGAGGGCACGGGCCACGTCGAGCGAGCCTTCGCCTTCGGACGAACTGGCGACTTCGACGATGCCGACCGGACCCGCGCATTCGTTTGCATCGATTAGGGATGCCATCCGTTGCGCTTCGCGAACATCGAGAACCCCGGCGCCTTCGCGGAAGAACGACGCAAGCATTGGCACATTAAGAAAATGGTCGACGTCTTCGGGCGTTTTCAAGCCGTGGTCGAGGTATTCGCGAATGTAGGCCAGGGCGGTCCCGCCGACCAAACCGACGATGACCGCAATCAACATGTTAAATAGTTTGCGGGGGCGTATCGGACTGGATGGAAGGCTGGGTGCGGAGACGTCGCGAATGTTTGTGTATTGTTTCTGGGCAAGGCGTTCGCCCGCTACGGCCTCTTGCACTTTCTGTCCGAAGAAGGCATAGGCATCGTTTTTGAGTTCGACCTCTTTGACGAGGCCATCGTGTTCGTCCATCAACTCCGCAAGTTCGGTTAGGCGTTGTTGCAACGATTCTTTTTCGGCCGTGACCACTTTGCTGGTGTGCGCAATGGCGTCGTTGAGCCGATCCCATGCAGATTCGATTTCATTGTTGATGGCGACGACAGCCGGATGATTCGGCCCTTTGGACTGGGTGACTTCGTGGCGCCGCAAGATTTTTTCGAGCACGCGTAACCGTAATTCCGTGATCACCGTGCTTTCGGTCTCGCGGGACAACGAGATCATCAGTTCGCTCTCGGGGCCTGCGGTGTCGATTTCTTCGCCGTTGACCTTATTTAGATCCTGCAACTGTAAGTCCAGCCGCTTCGCGCGGGAGAACTGCTCCAGAAGGAGATCGTTTTCCTTCTCGATTTCGAAGACACCGTTATCGGTTCGAAATTGCTTGAGTTTGTTTTGTGCGGTTGTCCATGCGGTACGGGCTTCATCCAATTCGTTTTGGAAGAATGTGGAGGATCCTTCAGGCTCAAAGATAAGGATGTGTTTTTCTTTGTAGAGTTTGATGACTTCGGCCAGGACATTTTGTGCATCTTCCGCAGTCCCCATACGGCAGCGAATGTCGATCACATTGGAATCTTGAATTTGACGTGCGTGAATCGCGCCACGCAGAATTTCGACCCATGATTCAAGCGCGGTCTTTTCGTTCTGCAGACCGATCGCAATAGTCCCTCGCGTCCAGGCATCTTGAACCGCGTTGAACACGGCGCGGACGCCGGTGGCGCCTTGACCCGAACCGCCGGTGTGGAGACCAAGGTCTTCAACGACTTTGCGCAGGACGTCGTTGCTGTAAATCAACTGGATCTCGGAGAGTACGTCAGCTTCCGTCATCTGCACCATGGGCAGACCGGCAGGCGCTTCGCTAAGCGTCGCGGTTGCGGGCGTGCTTAGGGTTTCGCGTCCGCGGAGCAACATGATTTGCGCGGTGGATTCGTAGGTCGGCGGCAAGACGGTATTGCCCACGAACACGAGAACGACGACGAGGATCGCGAAAAAGAGGATGAGTCCTTTACGCTTGAACAACGTCGTGAGCACATCGCGCAGAAATAGTTGGCGTTGGTCCATGTCTTGCTTCCTCGTCTTCAGTCCGGTTAGTGGTGGGTTAGGAGTACTAAGGAGTTCCAAATGGAAACGTGGGCAAGGCCGAACCCAGTGGACGGTTAAAAACGGTCGTCCCGTTCAGTCCAACGTTCTTGTTGAATGAATCGGTTTCCGTTCGTTGTTTATTCAAGTAATAGGTTCCGTTCACGCCAAGCGAATTGTCGAACGGCACGATCTCTTCGATGTATTGCTCCACAAACAGATTCGCTTTGGCGACCGGTTTCTTAGGCACATACACGATATCGAATGCGCGTAACGGAATGTCGTTCTCGGTCTTGCCGTAGATGAGCGCGGCGTGAAGATCGAGTTTGAATACGTGTGGATTACCTTCTGGATTGCGTCGCACGACGATGACGGTATTGAGGCGCGACTCATTGTTGAGGCCGCGTGCCATCATGATGGCTTGCAAGGCTGTGGGTGTTGCGGCAAGCGGATAAACGCCTGCGATACCAACTTCGCCGCCGACATAAATGCGCGATCCGGTAACGGTGATCACGTCGACCGCGGACCGGATGTCATTAAATGCAATGTCAGACGCCAAGGTATCGATACTTTCACGCATTTCGGTCACGCCGAATCCGGCAACTTGGATTTCGCCCAGACGCGGCACGGAAACTTTGCCATCGGGTCGAACGGTAAACGTTCCGCTCATGCCTTCAAGGACGCTGTTGATGAACGGGAACACGACTAGGCTCACTTCAGGTGGATTGCGGAACACCTTCGCCGCTTCTTTGCGGATCGATTCACCAGCGTCCGCGACGGTGAGTCCGGCTACGCGAACATCGGTTTTGACTTGCGGAATGCGGATGGCGCCGTCTGGGCGCACTACGACGTCACGTGAGCTGTTTTCAAGCCGGTCGACGTTCGAGAAGTCGACGTTGACGGTGATGTGTGGTTCACCCGCGATGATGCCGGTTTGACCGAACAGCGAGATCAACGTCTCCTGTAATTGCATGGGCGTAAGGCCGGCGGCTTTCACATCGCCCAATTCCGGCATGGTGATATAGCCATCCGGGCGGACCGTCTTGTTACTGTTCATCTGCCAGTTGTTTAAGAAACTAATGCCGATGAGGTCGCCGACGTCGATGCGGTATAGCGGACGGTCACCGAGTTCGGCCGTGAGCCGCACTTCCATGCGGTCGCCGACTTCGATTTTGTAGTCCCAGGGCACATCCCCTGCGCGGTAATCTTTGACCTCGAAGCCAACCGCAAGCTGATCGCCTACTTGAACCAAGTATTCCTGTGGCTCTTCGCCGCCGCTCATTTCGTTGACGTCTTCAGCGGTGACGGGTTGAGGCCGCCCGTCTTCCATGACGACGATGCCGCGTTGCGTACTGGCGCAACCTGCAATTGTCGCGGCGACTACGCATGCCGCGACCCAGGTAATGCGTCCTGTTTGGATGCCTGTCATCAGACCCCACCTCCTTTGGCGCTGGTTGGTCTCCGCTGCCGGACTCAATTCAGTTTGGCCGGTGCGGTTAATCATCGGGTTTCCCGGAGCGGCTGCACTGGAACGCGCCTCCGCTCACGTACATCATTTAATTCCTGATCGCGCGCCGACGGAATACCGGGCGCGGTGGGCGTCCTCGGCAATCCGATACTCCTCGCACTGGGATTGAAGCCCCGTGTAAAGGGCAGTCCGGCGGCGCCACGTGGTAGTGCGTCTTCTTCTTCTTCTCGCTGGAACGTACCTAGCCGCGGGCGGTCGATCATGAGCGATGGCGCAAACAGTTCGGTGGGCGGAATGCGGCGTACTTGCAAGGTATTCTCAGTAATACGGAACCGACCACCACGGCTTCGGCGCACGCTTTCAAATATCTCCGCTGGAAGCGTCGAGGATGCTTTGAATGCGTTGACTGCGATGGGCGCGGCGATTGCCAGCGCTCTTTTTTCGGTTCCACTGGTAAGCAGGCGTAGTTTTTCGATTTCGTAGAAGACGGTGTCGCGCGCTTGTGCCGCGAACACTTCGCTAACGCTGCCGTATCCCGGCGCAAGTGTCAGACCGTGAACGGAAATGCGATAGCGTTGACCTGGGTTTTGGATGTAGTTCGGTGCAGACGATTGAAGAATTTGCACGCGCACTTCGCATAAATAGCGCGGTTTCGGCGTGCGCCGTTGCGTAACGCCAACCGTGTTCGATGAACCGAGCGGCAGAATCGTTTCGTGACCAATTACGCGGGTACGTTCGACGATACCGATTTTTATGCTGTTCAGCTCTTGGGCGAGTTGTACACGGTATTGCTCGTCGAGTGTGGCCCCGTGAAACAAAGTTTCATCGGCGAATGCGCCCATACCCATGACAACGGCGAGCGCGAATAGTATCTGAGTACGCGCCTGCGTCATGCCGCTGCGCCTCCGGCGATAGGTTTTTGCCAAGCGCCCATGATGTGTGTGGTCGTCGCGCGGATCCCTGGAACGTCTATCGCAAAGCGCTCGACCGCGCGAACGGTCAACGCTACCGGCGCTGCAAAAATGAAGAACGCCCACATTCCAGCCAGTCGTTCTGTACACTTTGTTTCAAATCCGGCCGCGCTAAGTTGGGACTCAAGCGATTGAATCGAGTTCGCGCGGTAGTACGTCGAAAACGTGTCTTCGTCGTGACCACCAAATAGAAACTTCTTCAAACGCTGTTTTAATCGTGTGGGAATCATAGTGGAAACGAAGACGAACACGCTGTACTTATTCGGCGTCAACAGCGCGAGTACGCCGCCCGGCCGCAGTACGCGGAAGAATTCTTGGAATACCTCGAGGGGCGCACGAAGGTGTTCGACCACAAACTTGCAAACGATTACATCAAAGGAATCGTTCGCAAACGGCAATCGATCCAGCATCGCCGCCGCGCGATTGCGAACAAGTACGTTCGCATGTAGGCCCGCCAAATCCGGATCACATGCAATCGCCAATCGACCGGTGTTTACGGCGGGCAAATCCGGGTCGCCACGACCGGCCCCTGCATCCAACACGGAAGACGTTTCGGTCACATGGCGCGCGATCAAGGCGTCAAAAGGACCGTTCACTTCCGCCACCCATCGCTTAATGAGACGCAAGCGCCGCGCGCCTAAGCGATCGGCGATGTCGGGACTGAGTGATCGGTCTGCGTTAGTTTGCGATGATTTCATTGAAACAACATTCATAGTCGTCGGTTATTTTGTCCCAGTCGTAACACGTTTCCGCGCGTTCCGCCGCGAGTTTTCCAAGTTGGCGAACTCGTTCTGGGTCGTCTATAAGTTCCTGCATGTTCGCTGCGAGATCATCCACATCTCGATTCTTGAAATGCGCGCCGGCGTCGGCAACGGCTTCAGTGTTGTAGGCAATGTCGCTGACCAAGACGCAATTCCCCGCACCCATTGCTTCGAGAATCGCGGGATGGGTCCCCCCCACTTCCATGGCATTCACGTAAACATAGGCATTGGCGCGAAGCGCGTCGTATTCCGTTCCATAGATCGCGCCCGGGAACTTGATACGGTTGTCGCTCGTGCTCTTGAGTTGCGCGATGTACTCATTTGCAAACGGCGCATCGCCGACCATCATCATCGTCATGTCGGTGTTCACTTGTTCAAAGGCTTTGACGACGAGGTGCGCGTTATTCTCGGGTTCAAGTCGGCTCACGAAGAGAAAATACTTTTCAGGTTCAACGCCCAGCGATTCGAGCAATTCGCGATTCGTTCCGCGCGGTATTCGATCTGCGCCGTAGGCCACAAACCGAGACTCGCGTCCGTATCGTTCACGGTAGTAATCGCGGATAACGTTTGAATCGGCGACGAGACAATGCGGAATTCGCGCTGCGAACTGTTCGGCCACGCGAAGGTAGAGCCGCGCCGCGCGTCCCCATTTCGCGCGCTGCCATTCCAGGCCATCGGGATTGAGGACGACCTTGGCGCCGCCGAGTCGAGGAATCCAACAAAGCGGGCTGGATCCACTGCCGCAATACAACGCGAGGTCATTTCGCTGGCGAACTGAATGAATCGATGCTTTCGCCGAATGCGAGATCGAGTCCAGGTGTTTTGTGTGAATACCCGAGAGATGAACGAGATGCATGCCACGATACGACGTGAGCAATTCTTCGTAGTAGGCGTTGCGGCAGTAGACAGTAATGTAGTGTCCGCGATCCGCGAGCCGGGCGCCGAGTTGTTCGACGAACGTTTCGAATCCGCCATAGTTGGCGGGAACGCCGCGCGTCCCAATGAAGGCGATCCGCATGGGATTGGACTCCGGTTGCCTCCCACTTTTATTTTTTGGAATGGCTTTATCATCGTAAGGTATTTATTTCGAGTACTTTATAGATGCGAATCGAGATCGCGCCCAAGATGCAGACGCGAAACGTTCAACATCTCCCCCTATGCGACACCCCAACTCCTTTGATCTCAATGGCTTATTCTATGCGGTCCTATACCAAGAGTCAAGCGCCGCATACCATATATTGATATTGCGACCCGGGCGAAGCGCAATATACAGTCAGTTCTTCTTCGGGAAGTTAACTACGAAACTTTAGTGATTCCACCACATATTTTGACACAGCGAGCCACTCGTCAATATTTAATTCTGATTAAGTTTGGGGTTTTCGCTTGCTATGCTAACAAAAACTTAGCCATTGACCTTAGTAAACTTTCGAAGTATACTTAGCCACATGACTAACAATCAGTCCGATTCAATGAGCAGCGTCTTTCACGCATTGGCCGACCCTACGCGTCGTTCAGTTATTCGTGCGCTTAGCGGTGGTAGCGCCTCCGTTTCGGAACTTGCGAGGCCGTTCGAAATGGCGCTCCCGTCTTTTGTACAGCACCTGAAAGTGTTGGAGAGTAGTGGCCTGATCCGTACGAGCAAAGTTGGCCGTGTTCGAACCTGCGAGATGGGCCCGGACGCTCTGCTCTCTGCCGAAGAGTGGATCGCCGACCGGCGCAAGCGGTGGGAGGATCGTTTGGACAATCTAGAAAACTATTTGAGAACGCATGAACCCAACAAGGAAGGAGAACAAATCAATGGAAACGAATGAACTAGGTACGATAAGCGGGCACGGGAAGTTTCGGCGCGTTGAAGTTAAGCGTTCACTATCGGCGCCTATTTGGAAAGTTTGGGATGCGATCTCCAATGAGGAGGCCGTAAGCCAATGGTGGGCGAAAGGTGCGATCGATGCCCGCGAGGGTGGTGCAGTTAAACTCGGTGCGGACGGCGAGAATTGCGATGAGGGTTTCCCACTAGAAGGAACGATAAAAGTATTTCAGGCTCCTCACATTCTCGAATACACATGGAATGAGGGTTACGAGCCAGCGATGGGCATCGTACGGTTCGATCTAGTTGAATTGGATGAGAATCGAACGCAGCTGACCCTGGTCCAGATTGTGCCTTCAAATGATGTTATTCAGGCGGCTGCGGGATGGCACCAGATCGTTGAACACCTTGGCGCGTTCTTAGGTGATCCAGAAAAAGGCGAAATCCTCGAAGAAAACGATCGGTATCGCGAATTGTGTTCACTCTACGAGAACGCTTCAGCGTAAGAACCGTCATTTGCAACACTTGTGGAATCGGCTTGGATTTTCACGTGCGAAGATCGGCGTCTGCGCCGACAGGTTGCACCGTTCGCGAGTAGATCGATGACACGTTCTCGATCATGCTTCTCAGTGAAAAGTGACTGTCGATCCACTCGCGAGCACGGCTTCCCATGGCATCGATCTTTTGTGCGTCGTGAACTAAAGCTCGTATATGTTGGATGAGTGCGTTCGTGTCACCAGGCTCCGCCAGAATGCCAGTGTTTGCGGGGTCGATGGCTTCGCTGGTGCCGCCGATATTGGAGGCGATGACCGGGAGACCTGCCTGTTGCGCTTCGAGCACGGAAGTGGGAAGTCCTTCGCGTTCGATAGAGGGGAGCACAAAAATGTCGAATGCGTTTAAGGCCTCAGTCCGGTCATTCCAGAATCCGGTAAACGTTACACGATTTTGGAGATTGAGCCGATCAGTTAGCGCCTGCAGGTCTTCTAAGGCGGGCCCCGTTCCAACGATCACGCAATGTAACCGGGGAGCGTCTTCGGCCATTTTGTGGATCGCATCTAGTAAGTATCGATGGCCTTTTTCCCTCGAGACACGGCCTACTGTTCCTACAACAATGGCATCCGCCGGAATGTTGAACGCTTTTCTAAATGACTTCGACTCATCCGACACCATCGGTGCAAGTCCCGTATGCACAATACTGACGTGTTCGGGTAACGTGGGACCATCAAGTACGCGGTCGCGCATATCCTCAGATACCGTAATGACGCGGTCAAAATTAGGCAGCGCGAAATCACGTTCGATGCGTTGATGCAAACGCCGCCGTCCGAGTTCTCCATCCCACCAACCATAGGCGCTCGCGATGACGGGGACCGGCCATCGATTCCGCCCAATTCCAATCAACATATTCGAGTGCGGATCGTGCGTGTGGATTAGGTCAATTTTGCGATCGCGAATCAACGACGACACCGTATTCCGTGCGCGAAACCAGTCGAAGCTTGAACGCCAGGGTATGCGGGCGTTGTCGATTTCGAGATTTCGCGCGGTGGCTTGTGCGATAAACTCGGCGTCACCCGCTGAGTGTGCGTCGTACGGGACGCAATGGATGCGAAACTGGTCGCGCGGCATGTGTTCGAGTAGGGATAGAACAATGGTGTGCGAACCGCCGAATGCCCAGGTGCGGACGAGGTAAAGAACGTTGAGCGGTTTCATGCCCGTGGCCGGGCGTTAGGGTTGCGCTGGTTTGCGCGGTCGTTCGCCGATGACTTGTCGCTGGTGGTAACACAGGGCGATGGCGAGCGCGATGACCATCCACCAAACCTTTTGGTGAAGTGCGTGCAAGAACACGCCGCAGAGTAGGAATCCGATCAGGCTTACTTGCAATACGCCGGCGAGCCTTGCGAGGTCGAGTTCTTCGAGGCCGCGGAGTGCGGTTTGGGTGCGCTGTAGCCGAAAGAGTAGCAGAATGACTATGCCTAGAATCAGGAGTAGTCCTGGGAATCCCGTCTCGGCGGCGAGTTGCAAGTAGAGGTTATGGGGACCGTAATAGAGGGCTTCCCAATTTCGTTCTTCGATCAACCAACGCAAATGCCCGGCGAGCCAATGGTCTTCATGAACGAAGCGCAAACCGAATCCACTGACACCGACGCCCACAAACGGATCGTCTTGGGCGTAACGCCAAGCAAACTCCTGCAACGCCAAGCGGGCTTCAGTGGATTTCATCTCGGGGTTGTCTGCGAAGCTGAATACGCGTTCTTTGTATGCCCCCGGCAAAAGGGTCCAGCCAACGATTGCTGCGATTGCGAGGACGGCAACGCGTTCGGGTGTGAGGCGGACGAGTTGTTTAAACATGAGAAACAGAACGACGATGCTGCCGACAAGTGCGCCCATGCGTGTGAAGGTAAACACAAGGGCGGCCACTTCCAAGAGAACCGCGATGCCTATAAAGGCTCGAACTCCTGCACTTTTCGCGGCGCTCATCCAATACACGTTTAGCGGCAGTAACAACACAAGCGTGAACGCGAGCCAGTTGGAATGACCTGTTCGTCCGGAGACGCGCACCGCAGCGCCGCTTTCGATGCCTTCGGAATCGATGTAAGCCTTCTCTTCACCAGCGCCCACAGCGGCCAACCCTGCATCGCCTTGAACCTGCAAGTTCGGATTGACGTATTGAAAGATCGCGTAGAGTGACATCAGCGTCGCGCAGGCGAGGAGTACGACGGTGTAGGTGTGAATTCGTTCGCGCGTATTCAGGATGTGTACCGTGAAGACCAGGTACGCAGCAATATTGGCGAGGCGCAACCATTCGCCCCATTGCGTTGCGTAGGTTTCCGCGTACACGACACCCAACAGACTCCAGCCCATGAACGCGGTGAGCAATACCATTTCCCACGTCACCACAACGGGTTTGCGATAGAGCACCGTGTTAACGAGCCACGCGGGTATGGCAACGGCTGCGGCCAATTTGCCGAGAGATGCGGGAACATCGAGATTGAAGACCCCGAGATTTGCGCTCGCACCTCCGACCAACAGCAATACAGTCGATACATAAAGGCCGAGAATGGGGTAGCGAACGAATACTGCAAACCCGACTGCGCCAACGACCGCGAATACCGCGAGCGCTCCGCCGAACACGACCGTCGCCGAAAGCGCTGCTGCGAGCACAATTGTGATGATAAGTCCGGCGGGACCGGTACGAAGTTGGCTTTGGGTTTGGGCTACGGATGTCATCTAGGCACTGCCACAGATATACCAAATAAGGCGCTTGCAATAACACGCATACTATATATTGTATCTCATTGGATTTCTACACTTTCGATGCTTGATTCCAGATTTCTCTATCGAGCAACTGCTGAAGGTATTCAATGGGATATTGGAATTGTTTGACCACCAAGGCACAAAGAACCGCTTTGCGTCATAGAATTCATCCTATCGCGGCCGATTCCTACCATTTTCTTGGTGCCTTTGTGTCTTGGTGGTGGGGTATCTAGCGACAGAATTTCTACGTGGCACCTCGTCCTTCGACGACGACTTGGGCGGTTCGGAGGAGGATTCGCCAGTCTTGGAGGAGATTCCAGTGGTCGATGTAGGCGAGGTCGATGTCGATCCATTCGTCAAAGGTGAGCCCGCTTCGACCGCTGACTTGTTGTAGTCCGGTGATTCCTGGCCGCACGCTGAGGCGTCGGCGCTGATCCCAGGAGTACTGTTCGACCTCAGAACGCAGCGGCGGACGAGGTCCGACGAGACTCATGTCGCCGATGAGGACGTTTGTGAGTTGGGGAAGTTCATCTAGGCTGGTTTTCCGAAGCCAGCGGCCGACTCGCGTGATACGGGGGTCGTCTTTGATCTTGAATACGGGGCCGTCGGCTTCGTTTTTTTCGGCTAGTTTTTCGCGTGCTTCTTCGGCACCTTGGATCATGGTGCGAAATTTGACCATGCGAAATGTCCGTTGATTGAGGCCTACCCGATCTTGAGGAAAAAATGCGGGGCCGCGCGAATCGAGTTTGATGATGATGGCGATGAGCGGGAACAGCCACCAAGCCAATAGTAGTAAGAACGTTCCTGCGACAACGAGGTCGAGTCCGCGTTTTAGAATGAGCGATGCGCCAAATTCGGGAACGGTGGACAACGAGACGAACGGGATATCTTCGAGTTGATAAGCACGGCGAGTCGCGACGTGTAGCGGAAACAGGTCTGCCATCATACGAACGGGGACACCGGCACCTTCGCAAAGGCGAGCGAGGCTTACGATTTCTTTGTAGAACGTACGTATCGGTAGACAGATGTAGACTTCGTCGACCACGCGATCGCGTAAGACGTTTTCGGCATCTTCAATCGGGCCGATGTAGTTTAATTCTGGTACGTCCAGTGCGTCGAAGCGTTCGCGATCCGGATCGAGTACGCCAACGAGGTGATAGCCGAAATGGGGTTGGGCCTGGATGACTTCGACGAGGTGTTTAACCCGGTCGTTCGCTCCGACGATGAGGATTTCGCGGTAGTTAAAGCCACTCCGTCTCGCGGCCCAGAGGGCGAATCGCACGAACAGCCGAAAGACGACCAACGCGGATATCGAGCCAAGACCGAAGAACACGAGGAACGGACGGTCGATGTCGCCTCTGCTAAAAAACGCCATCAAGAATCCCGTGGCGGCTAGAGCGATCACACCAGATTTTATTGCGCTGTACGTCTGCGCGGCGATGGAAATATTGCGTTGCGAGGCCATCAAGCCTTCGTCCGTTGCGACGAGCCACCATGCAATAACGAACGCCGCAAGGTAACCGGCGTGGGCGGTGAGCAATCCTGTCAGCGGGTCGCCTTCAGGGAGAGTCGCAGCGCATGCGGCCAGATAGACGGCCGTCGCGATGAGGGCATCTGCGAGCACAAGGCCTATCGTCAACGGACCTGCTTGGCGTTTGAGCGTGGGCATTATGTGCGTGATCCGGCCCGAATAGACCTACGGAGTTGCCTGTCGGCTTCGTAATTGGGCGATAGGTACATGACGACCCAAGCATATGCGGGGATACGCCCCGCACGCAATGGCCTCGCTCATCCCGTTCGGATGACTCATTTGAGGTATCCAGCCGGAAACGGGACAGGACTACACCGACAATTTGCCGCTGGGGAAACCTAGGGCACTGGATAAAACGTTGAACGATCTATGATTCGCTTGATACGCTATCTAATCTGTGCCGACTGCCAAGGCGGCACGTGAATTGCTCTCGCGAGATGTTGGTCGCGGGCAGCGTATGGGCGCCGGACGAGTTAGCCAAATCCAATAGAAGGAGACGCGGAGCATGATCCGTGCGGAAAATTTAACGATGCACTACGGGCCGGTAGTTGCGCTCGACAATGTATCGTTCACAGTCGAGAAGGGCGAGATCGTGGGATTGCTGGGGCCAAACGGCGCAGGCAAATCGACCACGATGAAAATTCTTACGACTTATCTGTATCCCACAGGGGGCAAGGCTACCGTCGGCGATGTCGATGTCCTGGCCGACCCGTTGGGCGTACGCAAGCGAATCGGGTATCTGCCCGAGGTCTTGCCGTTGTATATGGATATGGAAGTGCGATCGTATCTTGACTTCGTTGGAAAAGCACGCGGTTTGACCGGAGCACGGCTCAAAGAGCGGACCAATATCGTGCTGGACGAAGTAGGCCTACGACCGATGTACCGGAAAATTATCCGTGAGTTGTCGAAGGGTTACAAGCAACGGACGGCATTAGCGCAAGCGCTAATTCATGATCCGGATATCATCATTTTAGATGAGCCCACGTCAGGATTGGACCCTCATCAAATCGTCGAAATTCGGCAACTCATCCAGAATCTCGCCAAAGGGAAGACCGTCATACTGTCGACCCATATCTTGCAGGAGATTGAAGCGACTGCTGACCGCATCGTGATCATCAACCGAGGAAAAATTGTCGGTGACGGTACGGTGACGGAATTGCGCGACCGCGCCAAAGAATCCGAACGCACGCGAGTGACGGTGTCGGGGGCTAAGGATAAAGCGGAAGTCGAACGCTTGTTGTCCGGTATTGAAGGCAGCCAACGAGTTGAATTGGTGGGCGAGGACAACGGGTTCGTGTCGTTCGTTGTTCATAGCAAAATCGGCACAACGGTCTGGCACCCGATCAACGAGTTGGCCCGATCCAAGAATTGGGAGTTGCGGGAGTTGACGGAGAAACCACTCACATTGGAAGAGACATTCTTGGCGCTAACGCGACCGAGCGGCGGAGGTGAAGTGTAGTGGCGAACATACTGACCATCATACGGCGCGAATTGGGGGCCTTTTTCGTCTCCCCCATTGGCTATATCTTCATGATCGTGTTCTTGCTGATGAGTGTCGGCTTGTATATCACGTCGTTCTTTACGTTTCCGGTCGCGGACATGCGGTCGTATTTCAATAACCTTCCAATCTTGATGTGCGTTTTCGTACCGGCAGTGACCATGCGAATGTGGGCGGAGGATCGGAAGGAGAACACTTGGGAGCTCCTGTTAACGTTCCCAATGCGGGCACGGGAATTGGTGCTGGGCAAGTTTTTGGCCACAGTTATCTTTTTCGCCATTACCCTCGCGGCGACGTGTACGGTTCCGATCATGCTCGTGGTCCTGGGCAATCCGGACAACGGCGCAATCCTCAGCGGCTACTTGGGCACACTCCTGCTCGGCGCCTTCTTTCTCTCGATTGGCATATTCGTATCGGGCTTCTGCAAAGACCAAATCGTGGCGTTTGTACTCTCACTACTCGTGTGCTTCGCGATTTTCCTTGTGGGTACAAACTTCATTGCCGCGTACATCGATGGCGTAGTATCCGGCCTTGGATCGCTATTGGCCGAACTCGTCGGGATGTACGCCCACTTCACCGCATTTACACGCGGCGTGGTCGAGATGAGCGACGTATTGTATTTCGTCGTTTGGACGGCATTGTTCCTAGTGTTGAACATCATGTACATCGAGGGTCGGAGCC
>JAJDAB010000265.1 GCA_029262095.1 Candidatus Hydrogenedentota bacterium | reverse complement strand
CAACCTCCAACATATACAACAACTGCGCAATTGAATGCTCGTTCACCCGTGGCAGCGTTGTGCGGACGACTGGCCGTTGACTTACGGTTAACGCTTCTATGGTGCCTCGCAGTTCCGCCGCCATTAGTTTGTTCATCGTCGTGCCACGTAAGTACGCTAGTTCATCTATGTTGCCAAGCGCCGACGGAATCTTCGCTGTTTTCGCGAATCGCCGCACTTCCAAGATGTTTATCAACTTGTCGTTTGGCCCCTCGCGATACAGCTGGATTTGCGAATGTTGGTCTGTCGCCCCCAGCGCCTTAATCGGCGTTTGTCCCGCGAACACTTCTTCTCCGTCCAGACTAAACCGTTTACCCAAACTCTCCGCCCAAATCTGCCGATACCAATCCGCTACATCGTAGAGCCCATCCGCATACGGCATCATCACGGACATCGTCTTGCCTTTGCGGGTATCGGCGAGATACTGCACCGCCGCGCGCAGAAATGCTGGATTCTCCTTCAGCTCGGTACCCTGACAGCGTTCGTCCATCGCTGCACAACCTTCACGAAACGCATCCAAGTCCATCCCCAGCATCGCGGCCGGGAACATGCCGACCGGAGAAAACACCGAAAAGCGCCCACCCACATTGAGCGGCACTTCAAATTCCTTGAGGCGGTATTCGTCGGCTACCGGGTGCAACAGACTCTTCGCCGTCCCGCGTGGATTCGTGGTTACGACAAGATGTTCTTTTACCTTGTCCGCGCCCAGCTTTTTCTCCAAGTGACCCAGCACAATCATCAGTTGCGACATCGTTTCGGCTGTACCGCCGGACTTCGAAATCACGTTGTACAGCGTCTTCGCGGGTTTACAGAGTCGCACCATCTCTTGGAACGACACCGGATCGATATTGTCCATGACGAATATGCGCGGGAATCGTTTTCGGCCGCGTTTCGTGAGCAGGTTGTAGAACTTTGGACGTAGGGCTGACACCAACGCGGTCATCCCGAGAGCCGAACCACCAATGCCCATGATTACGAGGTTGTCGAATTCGCGTTCAATGAACGGGTGAGCCACTGCACGGACGCCGTTGAACATGACGTCGTCTTTGTACAGATCCCAAAACCCGTATTCTTTGTTCGCACGTTCTTGGTGAAGAACGGATCGTGCTTCATCGATTCGCGGCGTAATCTCCCGCAATTCCGCGGGGGTGATTCCGTGATCCGGACCCACCGCGCTCGATCGCGCTCGCGCTATGTCGATTCGAATATCGTTCATGACTCACTGGCCCCTTCCGCCAAGTGGGACGCCAACGCCTGATAGACCCCCTCACTTGGCCCTTTCACCGTGCGTACGCCCGGTAGTGATCGAAGAAATATTTTGCCATAAAACTTGGTTGCAACGCGGCTGTCAAGAATCACAATAGCTCCATGGTCGGTCTTTCGCCGAATGAGCCGCCCAAACCCTTGCCTAAACTTAATGACAGCCTGCGGCACCGTATACTCAATAAACGCCTTTCCGCCAGCTGCCTCGATTGCCTCCGCGCGTGCTTGCAACACCGGTTCAGACGGCACGCGGAATGGCAAGCGCGTTAGAATCACGCATTGCAACGCGTCGCCCGCCACATCAACGCCTTCCCAAAAACTGTCCGTACCAAAAAGCACGCTATCAACATCGCTCCGAAAGCGTTCTATCAACTGTGTACGGCCAATGCTTCCTTGTTTCAGCGGCGTAATGCCCACTTTTCGCAACCACGGCGACAGTTTTTCGTAGGTGTAGTTAAGCGCGTAGAAAGAGGTGAACAACACAAACGCACGCCCATGCGTCACCGTCAGAATACGCTTGGTGTGTTCGACAACCTCATCCAAAAAGTCAGAACTGTCCGGGGTGGGGATGTCTTCCGGGATGCACAACAAGGCTTGTCGCTCAAAATCGAATGGCGAATCCAGCCGATGCACCGACAAACGCTGGTCTGTCAATCGATCAAGGCCAATGCGGTGGTTGAGATACTCGAATTTCTGTTGAACGGTCAACGTTGCTGAGGTCAGCAACGCGGTTCGTAGATTCGGATACACCCACTCTGACATCGGAACGCCGATATCGAGCGGACATCGCACAATGCGCACGATAGAACCATTGTCACTGTCGATCTCGATCCAACGCACGCTGTTCGGCTCCAACGTGTCCGACGTGATTTCCGCGAGCGTATTCGACAGTCGGCGCAATCGATCCGTGTATCCCTGTAACTGCAACAGCTCGGTCGTAAAAGGCGTATCGCCTTCGTCGTCCGGTTTGTTAATGGCCTTTAACCTCTCGGACGCCACCACCCCGTGGCCCACGAACGTCGCCGCCTCTTCACACGCGGGCAACACCAGGTCGCGGTGAATCTGACGCAATTCCGGGTGTGCCAATTCCTCAGGCGTTAGCCGCCATTTTACATCCCGGCCCAGTTGCCCACAGCGATCGGCCGTCCACTCTCGTATCGCATCAAACACACTCAGAAACGCATCACGCGCCACGGCCAAGGACGGCATGCAATCGTTGTTGATGAGATCAATGAGTTGGATCGCCTCCGCCTGCACATCACGAGGCGCTTCCCGTTCGAGCCGCGCGCGGAGAAACGGTAACAAGCCGCGATCACGGCCACGACCCAAACTCACAAACCTACCGAGAAGCGTCACAGTACCGTTTCGCGTCACTTCGGCGCCGAAATATTCGGTGGCCGAATCTTCGACACTATGCGCCTCGTCAAAAATGACACGCTTGTACGAGGGCAATACGGCCAACGACGTGAAGTCTCCTGTCTCCCTCTTAATCGCCAAATCTGAGAACAGCATGTGATGGTTTACAACCAACAGGTCTGCTTTGGCGACTTCGCGACGCGCCCGACCGACGAAACAACATTTCGCATCCGGACACGCGGATAGGCGACAGGTGTCCGCCTCGGAACAAACACTCGACCACACATCGCGGTCGGGCACAAACGGCAATTCAGACCGGCTTCCATCCTCTGTCGTCTCGGCCCACTCCGCTAGCTTCGCGATCTGCGATTGGGCCTCATCGTCCTCGAACAACGCCGTCTCCGACAGCGCGCGGCGCAGCTTGCGCCAACACAAATAATTGCCACGTCCCTTGACCAGGACCGCCTTGACAGCGTTCTCCCCACTGCCCGATACCAAAGGGAAATCTTTCTGAATAATCTGTTCCTGCAAGTTAATCGTGCGCGTCGAGATGATGACCCGTTCCCGATTCCGCCGCGCCCAATCCGCCGCGGGCAACAAATACGCCATCGTCTTGCCAATCCCCGTGGGCGCTTCGACAACGGTTACGCCGTCCTTATTGAAAGCGTCCGCAACCGCGCGCAACATCTCAACCTGCTGCGGCCGTGACTCAAAATCGGGAATAGATTCCGCCACTGCGCCGCCGGGAGAAATCTCCTGGCCCAAGGCATCAAGGTCTAATTTGTGCGCCGCTTTCTCTACAAACGGTTCAACGACGACATAAACTTTTTCGACATCGTTATCCACGATGTAGACGCCATGCCCGTGGAATCCAAAAATACTCGCAAGCTGCAAGTCCGCCTCAGATGGAGCGACGTTCCCAGAAGGATGGTTGTGAATAACCACATCCCCCTTCTCAAGCCCATGCAAAAATGCCGGAACCGCCCCCTCCGTCCCCCGCGAAACAACACGAACCGACTCGACGATACCGGCCGAATCAATCGTACCCGCGAAAAACACCTCGCGGCCACCCGCCTCACGAATCGCATCGCGCATGGCTTGAGCGGCGGCAGAGCCGAATCGGCCCTGACAGTTCTCCCCCTCAGATGATTCCATCTACAACCCGATCAGTGAATTCGCCACAGATATCCTACCCCCAACGCATCGTAGCAAACGGCGTAACGGAAGCGAGAATAGGCCGCTATGCTATCAGCGATTTCCCAGGCATTTGCAGCCAGGAGAAGTTGTATTTGGTGTCATCCGGCGCGATGCCGCGTGCTTGGACGCGTTCGAGGATTTTCCGGTATCGATCAGGCAGGGCGCAGAGATAGTCTTGCGCTTTGGCGGCGGCGCCGGAGAGGTTAGGCACGGACTCTATGCGCCAGGAAGTGATGAGATTCTCAAGAATCTCGATGTAGTGATCTTGTGTATAGACATTTAGGCGGTCGGCGACTTTGGCGAAACGGTCGAAGGTCTCTCCCACTTCCACGCCACGTTCTCGCATGTTCATTGCAGGCATCACGATCTTATTTTTCATCATTTCTTGAAACGTGACCATTGCTTCGCTCGGGTCCACTTCGAGAACTTTGGCAAAGAAATGTTTGTAAGCACGCGCGTGACGCGTTTCGTCCGCCGCGATAAAACCGCAGAGTTTGTTGAGCGCCGATTCACCAGCCTTCGCGGCCAACCGCCCAACATTGCGATGCGAGATGTTGGTCGCTAGTTCTTGAAAGCTGGTGTAAACGAAAGCTTTGTAGGGATCCGCGCTCGTTTGTACGTCGCCGCCGTCGCCAATGAGATTTTGCACAGTACACTCGACCTCGCGCATATTGACGCGACCGGATAAGTACAGATATCGATTCAACGCATCGCCATGGCGGTTCTCTTCTCCGGCCCAACGCCGAAGCCAATCGCCCCAGGCATTGCGCGGTTCTCCGCCGGCATCCACACCATCCAGTGCGCCGATCCAGTGCGT
>JAJDAB010000264.1 GCA_029262095.1 Candidatus Hydrogenedentota bacterium | reverse complement strand
TGCATGACCGGATAGAGTGAAAACTTGTCGCTGCCGGTATGGACGCTCAGCTTCAAATTGCGCGGCAATCCAAAGTTCTCCACCGCATACGCGATTACGGCCAGATCGCCCTCAAACTCACGTGCGAATGCATCGATATCGCCGACATAATCGACACCTTTGTTGAAACGTCCGACAAACTTCGGCGCGATCGTTTGAATCGGGATTTCCGCATGGGCGATCGTAGCGAGAATTAACAATAATTCCTCCGGCGACTGAGGAGCATCTGTCTCGTCCATTGAGACTTCGACCACAAAGTTACCCGTGCCCTTCGCCGAAGCGATACGTTCATAGATACGACTGGCCCTATGAATCGCCGGTCCGTAGGCCGCCGCCACGTGTTGAATGTCTTCCATCGCGATGGAGATGGGGGAGGGGAGGCCGGGCAATTCCAGTTCGCCTGCCAAATGAGCAACATTCGACGTGAATCCAAAATCGGGCCGATTCCCGCCAATGTGATCCGCGACGTCTATGGTAAAGAAATCACTCGATGTAACGTACGCGTCGACCGTATCCATACGAATATGGTCGGCGTCCACGAAGTAGGGCCCTACCCATCGGAGATCGCGCACAGCATCGTCTGCTTCTTTGCGAACACTCTCGGGCACTGTGCCGGTAATCGAGTGTTCTCGATGCGACTTGTTCCACACCGGCGTTACGTCGATTCCCTGGGATCGCGCGCGTATGAATGCTTCAAGTTGCGCCGCGCCTTGACGCCCAAACCGGTCGCCGGCCCCCATGGAGTACTTTGGAAGCGTGAGCAATCGCCTTAGCCTTTCAGGCCAAAATCGAAATAGTCGCGCGCGTTATTAAACGAAATGTCGCGCACCATACCGCCGATGAGTTCGAGGTCGTTGGGCAGCAATCCCTGATCGATTTCGCCGCCGAGAATGTTGCAAAGCATTCTCCGAAAATAATCATGGCGCGGATAGCTCAAGAACGATCGACTATCTGTAAGCATTCCAATGAACCGGCTCAGCAGGCCCATGTTCGACAAATCGGTGATTTGGCGCGTCATCCCGTCCAACTGATCCAGGAACCACCACGCGCTGCCGAACTGCATTTTGCCTGGGGTCTTGCCATCTTGAAAACTACCGATGAGCGACGCGAAGACCGCGTTATGATTTGGATTTAGGTTGTATACAATCGTCTTCGCGAGTTGGTCCGTCTGATCCAGTCGGTCCATATAATCCGCGAACGGCCGAGCCAAGTCCGCTTCTCCGATTGTGTCAAAACCCGTATCGGGCCCCAAGGTCTCGAATCGTCGTGTATTCACATTTCGCATTGCGCCAATGTGAAACTGCTGTGTCCATCCCTTCGCGTGATTCATCAAGCCGAATTCGTACAACATCGCAGACTTAAACTTTCCCTGTTCCAGATCGCCGACCGTATTCCCACCGCGTACCTTTTCGAATATGGCCTCAATTTCCCGTTCGGAATGAGGCTCCGCATAAATCTTATCGAGTCCATGGTCCGACAATCGGCACCCGGCTGCATGGAACGCCTCTTGCCTGACGTGAAACGCGCCCCAATAATCCGATAGGCTCACGATATCCACATTCGCTGCGGACGACAATCGATCCAGCCACGCATTAAACTTCGCGGGATCTTCGATGGCCATCCCTTTGTCTGGTCGCCAAGCGGGCAACACCCGAATATCGAAATGGTCGTCCTCCGCGATTGCGCGATGGTGATCGAGCGAGTCCGCGGGATCGTCTGTCGTACAAACCAAGACAACGTTCATTTGCTTCATGAGTCCGCGAGCTGAGAATGAAGAGTCCGCGAGTTTTTCGTTGCATGCGTCCCATATCCCAAGTGCTGTATCCGGGTTTAGCAAACGATCTGAAATCCCGAATGGATCATGCAGCTCCATATGCGTCCAATGGTAGAGCGGATTGCGCAGCGTTTTCGGCACGGTCGCGGACCATTGCTCAAACTTTTCCAGGTCCGGCGCATCACCGGTGCAATATCGTTCCGCGATGCCGTTCGCTCGCATGGCCCGCCACTTGTAGTGGTCACCCTCCAGCCACGCCTCCGTCAAATTCTCGAAACGCCGGTCGTTGGCGACGTCCTCCGGCGGTAAATGGCAGTGGTAGTCGATAATCGGCAGCCCCTTGGCGTATTCGTGATACAAATGCCGGGCGGCCTCGTTGGCCAATAAAAAGTCCTCATGGATAAATGGGCGGGTCAAATCGAAAACCTCTCGTTCCAGCGTTACAGAAGCGGTCTATTATAGGGGGAATCCCCAGCGGCTCCCAGGCGGAACCAAACCATTGCCTGTTTGTACGAATTGGGCAATGATTCCGCTATACTGCGCCGTGTATGCACGGGCTTAGTAATCAGCCCCCGGGTCTCATACCAGGAGGAATACGGCAATGCGTAAGGTACTCATTTCGATGGCGGCGTTGGTGATCGTCAGCGGACTCCCTGCAGTGGCGGAACTGACCGAAGTTCCCGACCGGCCAACCTTTGAAAAGGACGTATTGCCAATCCTTCAGGAGCGGTGTCAGGTCTGTCATCGTGAAGGCGGCGACGATATCGCGGGCATGGTAGCGCCGATGGCGTTAACCAACTACAAGGAAGTCCGTCCTTGGGCAAAGGCCATCGATAAGGCTGTTGCGACCAACAACATGCCGCCGTGGGACGCCACGGAATTGACCGTCGGCCAATTCATGAACGAACGGCTGATGACGGATGTCGAACGCGAGACCATTTCCAAGTGGGTGAAGACCGGTGCGCAACGCGGCAATCCAGCAGACGCGCCGGGACCGAAGGTCTTTGAGGACAAGGGCGGTTGGCTAATCGGCAAACCGGATCTTATTGTCAAGATGCCGGAGCCTTATTACGTTCCCGATTTCATTCGCGATCACCAACCGCGAATTAAGTTTACAATCACCGAAGAAATGCTCCCGGAACCACGTTGGATTCAAGCGGTCGAATGCAAGCCCGAGAGCGAGAATGTGCATCATATCGTCGGTAGCGCTTGGGCGCCTGAGTGGGAAGACCACCCCGAAGAGTTTTTCTCCGCAGGTTCAATTGCCGCGGGCGAGGATCCCATTATTTATCCGGAGGGCTTCGGCAATCTCCTCCGTGCAGGAACTGAAATTAGCCTCTCCATGCACTATTTCAAGGAACCCGGTTCTGGGACGGCGTTCTACGATCAATCCGCCGTGGGGTTTAAATTTTATCCCAAAGGCACAGACATCAAATACAAAGTGACTCGTGGCGGCATCTCGGCACGCGGATGGGAAATCCCGCCGCGTCAATCGGCATGGAAGATTGGTGCATCGAAGACCTTCGAGAAAGATACCGTCCTGATTTCGTTGCATCCGCACATGCACTACCGTGGTCAATCAATGATCTACACCGCATATTATCCCGATGGTTCCACCGAAACGCTGCTGGATGTGCCGAACTACGACTACGCGTGGCAAACCCAATACATCTACAAAGCACCGAAATATCTACCCGAAGGTACGCGCGTCGATGTCATGGCGGTCTACGACAACTCTGAGACTAAGAAAGCGGATTACGCTGAAATCAATATCGACCGCGCGGTCGATTTCGGTGCCGCAAGCGTCGATGAGATGATGATCCCCTTCGTTGAGTGGTCTGAAATCGAGAAAGAAGACGTCGACATGTACGCGAAAACCAGTCCGCGTGCAGAAGGCACCGACTAAGCAACTTTTCCAAAACAACGATTCGTATCCATCAGGACCGAATCCCTCCGGGGTTTCGGTCCTTTTTCTTTGTCCATTCGCGAATCTATCAGATCCAGGGCTTAGCCAAGATTGGGAGGATTCCCGTTATAAAACGGCATTTATTAAATGTCTATATAATATATTGTATGTATAGACAAGGCATGATATCTTCTCCGGGTAACTAAACGGCCATGCCCAGGAGTCCGACTTGTGAACCAGCCATATCGTGCCGCATCTGTTCTTGTTTGTGTACTCTTCGTGACCTTCTCCACATCAGCATTCGCCGGCAACTGGCCCCATTGGCGCGGCGCTGGATTCGACGGCATCGCCCCTGATGCATCCCCGCCGCTCACTTGGAGCGAGACCGAAAACATCAAGTGGAAAGCAGCGCTACCTGGAGTCGGTCAGTCGACGCCCATTATCTGGGGCGACCGAATTTTCTTGCAGACAACGGTGGCTCAAGGCACTGAAATGTCGAAGTCGAAGTCGGCGTTCGGTGGCATTGCGCCAGAGTCGCAACCGATTTCAGTACCGCATAAATTTTTCGTGCTCTGTCTCGATCGGGGTACGGGCGAAATTCTTTGGGAAACGGAAGTGTGTGAAACGAAACCGCACGAAGGCCACCATCCGAGTGGCAGCCTCGCGCCGTATTCGCCGGTCACGGATGGCGAGTATGTATGGGCAAGCTTTGGATCGCGTGGAATGTACTGCCTCGATTTCGAGGGCAACATTAAGTGGTCATCGCCAATCGTTCAAATGAACAAGGCGGGTCGTTTTGGCGAAGGCAGCTCGCCTGCGCTTGCCGGGGATGTAGTTGTGGTGCTCGCGGACCACGAAGGGCAATCCAAAATCTATGGATTCGACAAGCACACCGGTGAGATACGCTGGCAGAATGATCGCGAGGAGGATAGCTCGTGGTCATCGCCATTGCCAGTTGTCGTCGATGGCCGCATCCAAATAATCACCAGTGCAAATTCATTCATACGTAGTTATGACGCGGAAACCGGCGACTTGGTCTGGCAATGCGGTGGCCTCACCAACTGTTCCGCGCCGTCGCCTGTCGTGGCCAACGGCAAGGTCTACTGCACCACCGGATTTCGTGGCAGCGCACTGTTGGCCATCGAACTGGGACACACCGGCGATTTGACCGGTACAGACGCAGTCGTTTGGGAAGTAAACAAAGCAGGTGCTAACGTACCAACGCCGCTCGTATACAACGGCAACGTTTACGTCTTCGAAGGATATAAAGGCGTTCTGTCCGCCTACAACGCGGAAACAGGCGACCCGGCGTTCACGCGTAAACGTGTCGACGGCATCAAACAGATCTATGCTTCGCCGCTCGGTGTTGATGGCCGGATCTACGTCGCAGGCCGCGAGGGAACGACCGTTGTCCTTGAAGCGGGGAATGAACTCAACATCCTTGCTAGCAACACGCTCGAGGAAGTGCTGGATGCTTCTCCGGTTGCGGTCGGCAACGATCTATATTTGCGTGGCCGGCAGCATCTCTACTGCATCTCTCAATAGACGCCCAACCTCCCCGTTCCACGCTCCGCGACCGGTGCCGCCACTGGTTGCGGAGCATCTTTTTTGCTGCCGTTGAATAATCGAACGCGGTCGGATACAACAGTGTTCCTGTATCGCATTCAACTGGAGTTCGTCCCGTGTATTTCAACGCCCAACGGTTCTTCGTATTTGTATCCCTTATGGTTGTCGCGGCGTCCCACGCTGAAGGGAACTGGGCGAACTGGCGCGGTCCGACGTTTAACGGCATCGCAGCCGACGCCGATCCACCGCTGACTTGGAGCGAATCGGAAAATATCCGCTGGAAGACCGCATTGCCTGGTGACGGTCAATCGACACCAATCATTTGGGGCGATCGAATCTTTCTGCAAACGGCGATACCGCTCACAGAAGAAACGACTGACTTCGACGCGACGAAGGCGACTCGACCAATCATCGGTCGCTACCGGTTTGAGGTCCTTTGTCTAGATAAAACTTCCGGCAAAATCTTGTGGGCGACACCGGTGTGCGAAGCGGTCCCGCATCAGGGTCAGCATCCGAGCACCAGTCTAGCGCCGTACTCGCCGGTCACCGACGGGAATCACGTCTGGGCGAGTTTTGGCTCACGCGGCCTCTATTGCCTCGACTTCGATGGCAATATCGTCTGGCAACACGCGTTAATCCAAATGAAAATCGCCGGTCCTTTCGGCGAAGGAAGCTCGCCCGCGCTGGCGGATGGTGCCGTCATCGTGGTCGCGGACCACGAGGGCGAGTCGAAAATATTTGCCTTCGAAAAAGATACCGGCGAAATCCGATGGGAGCGTGATCGTGACGAACCGAGCACATGGGCCACGCCACTTCCGGTTAGCGTCGATGGACGCGTCGAAGTCATCACGAGCGCAAATAACTTCATACGGAGCTACGACGCGAAAACCGGCGACGTCATCTGGCGCTGCGCGGGACTAACCGATTGCGCAGCGCTGACGCCTATTGTTTCGGAGGGCAAGGTCTACTGCGCAACCGGATTTCGTGGTAATGCGCTCCTCGCGATCGAGTTGGGCCACCGCGGGGACCTCACGGGCACTGATGCCATCGCATTATCCAACAACGATTACCCGATGTCTCACGTTCCGACGCCGCTGATCTACAACGGAAACTTCTACACGTTTGAGGAATACAAAAACGTATTCTCCGCCTACGATGCTGAGACAGGTGAAACGATTATTGATCGCGTGCGCATGAGAGAGTTCAAACAAGTCTACGGTTCCCCCATGGGCGCCGCCGGTCGAATCTACATTCCCGGGCGCAACGGGGTGACACTCGTCCTCGAAGCCGGCAATGAAATCAACAAACTTGCAACGAATACACTAGACGACGTATTGGATGCATCACCGGTCGCGATCGGAAACGAACTATTCCTGAGAGGTCGCAAAAACATGTATTGCATTGCCAAACAGTAGTGTATGCAAGAAGTTTCCCCCTTTGAAGGGGGCAGGGGGGATGTAGTTGTCCCGCTCAAATTTTGGTCGTAAGTAGATCCCGCGCGCCAACTACTCGACGTGCGCCTTCGCAAAGAGATGCGCTGGCGGTTTTCGTAACATCGGCGCATGGTCCAAGCGAATTCCGGCGTCCATGATGTCCCGGGACAATTGATCCCTGAAATCCGGATGCGCGATATCCACCAACGCCGCCGCGCGTTGTTCCACCGGTAAGACTTTCAGGCGCGCTGCACCATATTCAGTCACGACCCAGTCCACGACATGCTCCGGCACGGTGATCCGAGCTCCTTTTTCGAATTGAGCAACGATGTTCGAGATAATCCTTCCGTCCTTCAATGTCGTCGTCGACGGCAGGCACGAAATACTCTGGCCGCCGGGCGACAATTGCGAACCACACGCGAATTCAAATGCGCCACCCAGGCCGCTATAGGTCTTGGAGCCGATGCAGTGCGCGCAAGCCTGGCCAGTCGCATCGACCATTAACACGCTATTGACGGACGCCATCTTGTTCACTTGAGCGATCTTATGAATGCTGTTCACTTCTTCAACGGGCAAAAGCGCGATTTCGCGGTTCTCCCGCATCCAGTCATGCATACGCGTTGTACCTAGGGCGAAGGTTGCGACCGACAGACCATCGTAAAACCCTTTGTGCGAATTCGTGACCGCGCCGCATTCCATCAGGTCGATATGCGCTTCGCAAAACATTTCGGTGTGGATTCCGAGTTCCTGGCGATCGCAGAGCAGATGCCCAATCGCCATGGGTAATGTGCCGAAACCGAGTTGAACCGTCGCCTTGTCCTCCACCAATGCTGCAACATTGCGCGCAATGGCCAATTCCGTCGTTTCCGCCTCCGGCACTGGGTACGAGAGGAGAGGCGAATCGTCTTCGACGATAAGGTCGCAGAAATCAATTGATAGTTCGTTATTCCCGTGCTCCTCAAGGCCAAAAACGCGGGGCATGTTTTTGTTTACTTCGAATACAATCGTCGTTTCCGGACGGTGAGCCTTGCAATACTGAATCGCGTTGTACTCCCAGCTCGCCGTCAACCCGAAATTGAACATGCCCCGGTCATCCATCGGCCCAACACGATGAATAAAGTAATCGGAATGGGCGCCCATTCGTGTGGTACGCTGCCCATCCGTGAATTGCGTCGGGGTGTAATACACATTATTGGTCGTGGCCAGCGCAGCCCGTTCGCGCGGACCAATGAATCCGGTCATACACTTAATCTGAGGGTGCGATTGCATAAACGCCGCTTCAGAGGTCGCGAAACTGACGCCGACATAGAGTGGATCAACATCGGCCGAAATCTCCGACATCGCTGCGATGGTGCCGTAAGGTTCCCCATACCAAACGCCCAACTGGACAAATTGTCCGGCACGAAAGCGGCTCACGAGCTCGCTGGCCGTGGTTAATTTTCCTGCATACTGTTGTTCAAACTGGCTCACTGCGCCTAACCTCCCGTGTTGTAACGCCGAAGAATACCACTCGGAACGCCCTCGTGAAACCAAGGACCCGGGTATTAACAGCTCGCTATTGTATGGAGTGCGGTGGCTTGCTACCGCTTTCATAGAGCGAGGCTTGCCTCGCGCGCGTAGGCGCTAATGTTTGATAGCCGCGACGCGACGCAGCGCAGTCCAAATTAGGACCCTGTTGCCTATTCGCCGCCGTTCATCAACGGTTCCACCGCTGCGATTGTCGCCTTTCGCACATGTTCAATCACGTCGAACCGGTGATCGATCCACCACGATGCGGCGGTTTGCGACGATAGTTCGCGCATGGCATCGTCCGCGGCCTGCACGATGGCCTCATGCAGTACTTCCTGGCTGGCCACGTCTGGTTTGCGCGTGACGCGGGCATAGAATTTACGATTGTGTGTGATCGCTTTGGCACGTACGACTTCCGCCCAACGAATGTCTGCTTCCTCTCCGACGAGTTGGGGCAGGTTGAGTTCGTCGCGTTGCTTAGCGGCTGTGTCGATCTGCTCAGCGTGATGGCAAATCTGACAAGGTTTGCTACGCAGCCATTGTTCCCGCTGACGGCGCTCTGTTTCGGGGCCGTCGTACCGGTGTTTGACCTCGTGTCCGCACGAGTGCTGTACCGTGTACTCGGCCATGGCGTCGTTAGGCGATCTACTCCGCGCCTAGCGCAACGCAGATGAGTTCCGTATCGCTTCGGATAAAGGCGTGCTTGTTCGCATAAGCGGGGTGAGACCAACTAACCCCACCGCCACGATTCAATTGCCCAGGCGTCGGATCGATGATTTTTGCGCGCGAGATTTCGTTGACACCGTCGGGTGAAAGCGTGGTAATAATCAGCTCGCCCTGATCATTAAACATCCAATAGCGGTCACCGTTACGCACCGAGTGTACCGTCGCCCAACGTTCCTTCGGCACGACAGTCAAGTCCTCCCATACCCGATCGCCGGTCGCGATATCCAGACAACGAAATTCGCCGTAACTGTCGAATCCGTAGATATAGTCACCCTGAATGATCGGATTACTAATCATCGAATGCAGCGCATCTGTCTTACGTTCGCTACGACCACGCCGCGCCCACACGAGTTCAGCCGATAACGCGTCATCGCTTAATTCAAACAAGTACGAGCCATCGTAGAACGAACTAAGAAACATGCGGTTCCCATCGATGACAGGCGTCGGCACGTTGATAACCATTTTTGCTGCCGGTAGTTCATGTTGCCAGTGGATCGCGCCGCTCTTGGGGTCTAGCCCAATGACGTACTCGCCCGTCCAGCAGATTACCACGCGATTTCCGCCGCGCTCGACCAGGATGGGTGCGGAATACGACGGCCCATCTTCGAGCGCGCGCCAACGTTCTTCGCCGGTCTTGGCATCAAGGCCAACGATACAGGCGTCCGGTTTCGCGCCGAGTTGAACGATAACGAGGTCTTTCTCAATCAGCGGCGAGGAGGTAATCCCCCAGATCGGCATGGCAATGTCGTAGTCGACGCCGGGGTCTTTCTTCCAGACGAGTTTGCCCGTCTTCGCATCAAGGCAGCGGAGATGACCCAGCGTGCCCAAGCTATACGCCAGCCCGTTCGCAATCGTTACCGAAGCGCGTGGCCCGTCCGGATAGCTGACTTTTTGATAGCTGCACGGATACACATGCGCCCAGACCTGATCGCCGGTCTTCTCATCGAAACAGAGTACCCGCTCCAACTCATCCGGCTCCGCGAGCCTGTCGGTTACGTAAACAAGCCCGTTCGCCACTGTGGGACCGGAATAGCCGTTCGAGATTTCGGTGCGCCAAACGCGCCTCGGCGCAGACGTCTCAAACGATTCGAGCAGACCCGATTCTTGCCATAGGCCATCACGCGTTGGCCCGCGCCACTGCGGCCAATCGTCGCTCCAAGCAATGGGTACAAGTAACGTTGCGAGGAATGCACCGGTCAATAAGCTGGAACCAACAATGCGCATACGATTCACCCCTTTATTCTGCAATGCAGTAAAGCGAATTCTCGCCACGCAGATACAGCGCATTGCCAACGACAACTGGTGATGCGTCGAACCCTTCATCTAACGTGTTCGTCGACACAATCTCAAACGTGTCCGAATCTTTCAGGACGATAACCGTGCCCTTTCGGCCTGCAACATACACATGTCCGCCAGCGCCCACGAGCGACGCGTACACCTGTTTCATGCCAGGGAGTTTCTCCGCTTCGAATAGTGGTTTGCCGGTGGTCGCGTCGTACGCAGAAATCGCCGCACGTAGTCCTGATGTGAAATAGAGACGATTTCCGTACAGCAGCGGCGAGGAGATATACGGCGTTTGCTTGTCTAGCGTCCATTTCACCGCGTTTGAATCCGTTAAATCGCCGGTACCGCCCAATTCTAGCGCAACCAGATGATTCGATTGATAGCCCGTCGTGCTATAGAGCACGCCATTTCCAACGAGCGGCGACGGTACAGGGTCCGGGCCGAGTCCGCTGCACTGCCAGACGATTTCGCCGGTCTGTGCATCGTAGCTCAGGATAGCTTCTTTCCCGTTTACGACCACTTGGTGCTGGCCTTCAATTTCAATAGCCAACGGCGTGGCCCACGTTCCTTCTTCGTGGCGTTCTTTTTGCCAGAGCGGATCGCCGGTCAGTTTATGGAAGGCGAATATCTTCGAGTCCCCGAGATGATCGCAGACCGCCACTACGGCGTCGCCCGCCACTGCAGGGGATGATCCTTCGCCGAATCCCATGGCGACCTGCATTTCGGTGAGGTCTGCGCTCCACTTGTGGTTTCCGTCCACGTCAACGCAATGAAGACCCCGCGACCCGAAACTGACCCATACATGTTGTCCATCGGTCACGGGCGAAAACGAGGAAAAACTGCCGCTGGC
>JAJDAB010000263.1 GCA_029262095.1 Candidatus Hydrogenedentota bacterium | reverse complement strand
TGCTATAAATGGGGCCGTGTAGGAGAAGCTGTCGAGGGAGAAGCTTATGGCGCCGCATCGATCCCGCGGGGATGTCCATACTTGTTCGTTCTGTGGTAAACGGCACGACGAGGTAAACAAGTTAATTGCTGGTCCGGATGTAAACATCTGTGATGAGTGCGTGAGCTTGTGTGCTGAAATCGTTGCGGAAGACCGCGCACGAAAAGGTGTGACCCGCAGTCTTCGGGTACCCAAACCTGTCGAAATTAAAGATTTCTTGGACCAGTATGTCATCGGTCAAGAACGAGCCAAGCGCATTTTGGCTGTCGCTGTACACAATCATTACAAACGCATCGCGGCCGGTGGAGAGCTTGGCGGCGTTGAACTGCAGAAGGCCAATATTTTGATGGTCGGTCCGACGGGTTCGGGCAAGACGTTATTGGCGCAGACGTTGGCGAAGCAACTTGATGTACCGTTTGCCGTGGTGGACGCGACGACGCTTACGGAAGCCGGGTATGTTGGGGATGACGTTGAGAACGTAATTCTTAAACTCTTGCAGGCGTCCGATTTTGATCCGGCGCGTGCGGAAACGGGTATCGTCTACATTGACGAAATCGACAAGATTGCTCGGAAGAGCGATAGTCCGTCAATTACGCGTGATGTGTCGGGTGAAGGTGTCCAGCAGGCGTTGCTGAAGTTGTTGGAAGGCACGACTGCGAACGTTCCGCCTCAAGGTGGACGTAAGCATCCTCAGCAGGAGTGCATCCAAGTTGATACGACCAATATACTTTTCCTTTGTGGTGGCGCGTTCAACGGCCTCGACCGAATTATTGAACGGCGCACGCGCAAGAGCGTGATCGGGTTCAATGCGGAATTGAAGTCGAAGAAAGATCGCAGCATCGGTGAGCTGTTGGAAATGGTCGAGCCGGAAGACTTGATTAAGTACGGGATGATTCCTGAGTTTTCGGGCCGGTTGCCGGTGGTCGCGACGCTGAATGAATTGAATGAAGATGACCTTACGCGCATCCTTATTGAGCCGCGAAATGCGCTCATTCGCCAGTACGAGAAACTGTTCGAATTGGAAGAAGTGAAACTTCATTTTCAGGACGAAACGATCGAGTCGGTCGCGAAGATGGCGATGACGAAAGAAACGGGTGCGCGCGGTTTGCGCAGCATTTTGGAAGAATTGATGCTGGACGTCATGTATGACATTCCGTCGCGCAAAGATGTCCGGGAGTGCATTATCACGCCGGGCGTTTTGACGAACAATGAAGATCCGTTGCTCGTGTACAAACGCGATGATTTTGAAGAGGCGGGCGACGCGGACGAAACCGTTTCCGCGTAGCCGATATTATTGCCATCGGCCCGGACGGGCCACTTAATTAGCCTGCTTGGCGAAAGAGGATTTCCTCTTACAGACGAGGCCGGTACGTTTATCGTGCCGGCCTTGTCTGTTATGATCTTGGCTGCATCAGCCAATTGCGCAAAATCCCATTCGCTGCTTGAGCCAAGAATCGTCCGTCATGATCTGCGCGCGGCCATTTCGTTGAAGTCGCGGTAGCGATTAGCCAATACGGGAATCCAAACGTGTCCAAACCAAAAAGCCCCAAGCCTCCAGTGCCACCTGTTGAAGACAGCGAGTTGCTGCCCATGTTGCCGCTGAAAGATTTGGTCGTATTTCCGCGCATGGTGATGCCGTTGTTGGTTGGGCGCCCGCGTTCGGTTGCGGCGGTAGAGGAGGCGTTGGCGTCGGGTCGTCCCTTGTTCCTGTGTGCGCAAAAAGACGCTGCAGTTGATTCGCCTATGCTAGAGGACATGTACGGCACCGGCACTGCGGCGAGCGTATTGCAGACGCTGCGGATGCCTGACGGGACGATGAAGGTTGTCGTTGAAGGGCTTGGCCGGGCGACGCTTGTCTCGTTGGAAGAGCGGGAAGAATTCGCGGAGGCGGGTGTACACGAAATCGAGGAACAATCTGACGGTGCGGTTCCGGAAGTGAATGCGCTGATGCGTGCCGTGACGGCCGAGTTCGAAAAGTATTCAAAATTGAGCGGTCGTGTCGCACCGGAAATCGTGGGGTCATTGCAGGGTGTGGATGAGCCTGCAGCGCTTTGCGACTTGGTGTGCGCGTATTTGCCGTTGAGCATGGATGAGCGGCAGGAGTTGCTTTCTGTATTGACGAGTAAAGCGAGGCTTGAGCGGATCTCGGAAACGTTGATTCGCGAAACGGAATTGTTGGATATCGAACAGCGGGTCCGCGAACGCATTCGTGAGCAGATGGACCGGAGTCAGCGTGAGTATTACTTGCACGAGCAGTTGAAAGCGATCCACCAGGAATTGGGCACAAAGGGCGATGGCACGGGCGATGAATTCGCCGATCTTCGGGAGCAGATTGAGAAGGCGAAGATGCCGAAAGATGTCCGGGAAAAGGCGATTCGTGAGTTGGGGCGTTATGAACGAACGCCGACGATGAGTCCGGAAAGTACGGTGATTCGGACGTATCTTGAATGGCTGATCGAATTGCCGTGGCAAAAGCGGACGCGTGACAAATTGGATTTAAAGGTTGCCCAGAAGGTATTGGACGAAGATCATTACGGCCTTGGGAAAGTGAAAGATCGCATTCTCGATTTTTTGGCGGTGCGTAAGTTGAGTAAGTCTACTCGAGGCCCGATTTTGTGTTTGGTGGGTCCGCCGGGTGTTGGTAAGACTTCGCTGGGCAAGTCGATTGCGAAAGCGATGGGGAGGAAGTTTGTACGTGTGTCATTGGGTGGCGTGCGGGATGAGGCGGAAATTCGCGGTCATCGCCGTACGTACATCGGGTCCTTGCCGGGACGGGTGATTCAGAGTATGAAGAAGGCCGGCGTTAAGAATCCGGTATTTATTTTGGATGAAATCGACAAGATGAGTATGGATTTCCGGGGTGATCCGTCGTCGGCATTACTGGAAGTGTTGGATCAGGAGCAGAATGATGCATTCAGCGATCATTACTTGGAAGTTGATTTCGATCTGTCCGAAGTATTTTTTGTGACGACGGCGAATAGTGAATACGACATACCTGAGGCATTACACGATCGGATGGAGGTCGTGCGACTGTCTGGTTATACGCCCTTTGAAAAGGCGCGTATTGCAAACCTTTTCTTGATTCCGAAGCAAACGAAAGCAGCAGGGCTGACCAAGAAAGCGGTGAAGTTTACGGATAAGGGTGTCGATCACGTAATCAATCGGTATACACGCGAGGCCGGTGTCCGTGAATTGGAACGGCAGATCGCGAATTTATGCCGAAAGGTCGCGCGCAAAGTTGTTTCAAACAAGACGTTGAAGACGATTTCGATTACAGAAAAGAAGGTCGTCGAGTTGCTGGGACCGGAAGAGTATACGGATCAGCGCGCTGATGCGAAGCCTCAAATCGGGGTCGCAGTCGGGCTTGCATGGACCCCGTATGGCGGTGAGATTCTCAATATTGAGACGAGTCCGATGAAGGGCAAAGGCGATCTGAATCTCACGGGTCAATTGGGTGACGTGATGAAGGAGTCGGCGCAAGCGGCGTACACGTATTTGCGGTCGCATGCGAAGGAGCTTGGGATTCGGTCCGACTTTTATGCCCGGTTCGATTTTCATGTGCATGTACCGGAGGGCGCTATTCCGAAGGACGGTCCCTCGGCGGGTATCGCGATGGCGGTATCGATGTTGTCCGCATTACGGAAAGAAGCGCCGATTGAACGGTTGGCGATGACGGGCGAAATAACGTTACGTGGACATGTGTTGCCGATCGGCGGCGTGAAAGAAAAAGTATTGGGCGCGCATCAGGCCGGCATTCGAACCATTATTATGCCGAAGGAAAACGAAAAAGACCTTAAAGACGTGCCGAAGGAAATCGCGCGTGACATTACGTTCCATTTCGTTAGCGAAGTTGGTGAAGTATTTGCCATCGCGTTTCCGCGTGTCGCTAAGCCCGTGCTTAAACGTAAACCGAAGGCCACGGTGAAGAAGCGAAAAGCAAAGCGCCCGGCGTCGAAGCGCACATGAGAGTTCAGTCCGCTCGGTTTGTGATTAGCGCGGCTCAGCCGCATCAGTTTCCGAAAGACGGGCGCCCGGAAATTGCGTTTGCGGGGCGGTCAAATGCAGGTAAGTCGACGCTTCTCAATACACTTCTCAAGAAGCCGGGCTTGGCGAAAACGAGCAAAACGCCGGGGAAAACGCAACTCATCAATTTCTTCGATCTTAACGGTAAGTTCTATTTCGTGGATCTTCCTGGGTATGGGTACGCGAAGGTGGCGAAGACGATTAAGCGTCGTTGGCAGACGTTGATTACTCGGTATGTCGCGGAGCGGGAGCCGTTATTCCTTACGGTGCTGTTGGTGGATGCCCGGCATACGCCTACGAAGCAAGATCACGAGATGATCGATTTGTTGGCGGAGGCGGAGATCCCGGCGCTGATCGTGGCGACGAAGATTGACAAGGTTAAGTCGTCTCAACGGCAACAAGCGCTTGCTCGGATTCGTAAGGAACTTGAGTTAGATGAGGACGCCATTATTGTCGGGTCGTCGTCCATTTCGAAGGATGGCTTGCGGGAGTTGTGGGCGGCGATCGACGAGTGTTTGGGGTTGCGCAACGGTTAGCGTTTAGTACGTTTGCGAAAATTTCGTAGGATTGGCATTACGTTCGTCGGACGTTCTATCGTGGCAACGGATTTGCCTACTGTAAGTTCCTAGAGTTCGTTCCTCGCGATTATGCGTTCAATGTTCCGAGTTTTGCCTATGAGACGACGATTCGTCGGTGTGTTTCTGTGTCTAGGCTAATCGTCTGTTTCGCGTTTGTGGTCTTCCATTCATCGTGAGTGGGTGGTGCGACGCTGAGTGCAGGCTGAACGCCGAACGTGTGTGATTTCTCGCGCCAGAAGATTTCGATCTCTCCGTCATTGAGATTGAAAATGTGGATGCTTTTGCCGGGGAGCACTACGCCCAGATTTTGGCTCCATTGTTGGGAACCTTTTCGGCGGATGTATATGCCATCGATATGCTGGTTGGCGTCGGGTGTGAGCGCGATAGTGAGGGCGTTGTTGCCATCGTTGGAGAAGCACGGTTTCACGTTTCCAACGGTTACGGATTGCGGTTCGTGTTGAGCGCCGGTCGCAATGGCGGTTGCGGCCAACAATGCTAACAGGACGATTGATTTGCTTTTAGTATTCTTGCTCATGATGTTGCCTCCTGGCCGGGATATGAGCAATTGGCTTGCCAAGATTGGCGCGAGAATTTCATGGTCTGTAAGGTTTTTGTTTTCAATGAGTTATGGGTTTTGGTATTCAGGTCTGGCTTTGCGATCCGGTCCAGGGTCCAGATATTGGGCCGACTTGTCCTTAAATTGGGGCGCTATTCGGTCGATGTGGTGACGGCGTCGATAGCAGTGCGTAGATGGTTTGATGCGAAGTGGTCGGTGCCGTTCGCGTTAAGGTGGTCGTGATCCATGAAGTACGCGGTGTTTTGCATCACGTCGGCAAAATTAAAGTAGTGCGCGTCGTGCTTCTCAGCGATGGAGTGCATCGAGGCGACGAACGCATCCATTCCCGGGAGTGTGCCCAATAGGGTAGGGGGGGTGGCGATTATTACCCGCGCATTTTGGTCTCTGGCTCTTTCCAGAAGTTTGGAGAGTTCGCCTGAGTAGTGTGTGAGAACAGAATCCGAAGGCTGTCTTCCGTATAGGTGGCTGGCCCGGTGTGCGGCTATTTCGGGAATCACAGCGTCAAGATGGCGATGGCAGTTCTTAGCGAATTGAAGTTGCTCTGTGTAAGTATGTTTTTGAAATCCACGGCGTGCGTACTGAAGCAATTGCCTGGGACTCTTGCGTGCAATAGCGCATTGAATGAAAAAGCGGGGCTCAAATGGTTCGTCCATTAGAAAACCGTGCTCTTCGTTCCATTTGGGTGAGTAAAAGGCCCAGGGGTCTGCGAAGTAGATGAGGAGGTTCGCCGTGTTGCCGCGGGCGAAGAATTCTTTGATATAGAGGCGTAGTGGTACGGGGCCGGCAGCGTTCTTAGCCAGGTTGAGAACGGTGGACTCCAATGCACTTTCGATTGCTGCTGCACTTGCGGGGCAGCCGGACAGGCTTCTGGCGTGTGACGTACCCAAAATGACAACGTCGACGTGTTGGTTGTGCGGCATGGTTTGCAGTACGGACGAAGTTTCCCATGGGGGAATAGGATTCTTGTTTTGCATGAACTCAATGTAGAATCCCGCGCCAATCATGTTGAGCACAGTGAAGGCGCAGAATCGCAGGAAAAGCTGGTTCATGCCCTGTAGCGACCGACTCATTTCGCGTTAGAAAACAAAGTAGATGAATTCCGATTGGTCATCGTAGACGCCGAATAGGAACAAGGCCCATAGGGCGACGGAGTAAATGAACCAGCGAACGATTAACCATTGGCGGTTGATGAGTGCTCGGACGCTGCCCCAGCGCTGAAGCACGTGTGCGGCTTCAAGAATGCCAATTGAAACGAGTGCAACCAGGAATTCGTTGCTTGGGATGCGGGCGGTGCCAAAATGCACTGTGCCGTCGATCAGGGAAAATGCACGGCTTTCCCACCCGGTGGGAAGTGTTGCCAACGCGGTGAAGGCGTCGCCGATGGAATCTGCGCAAAAGAATATCCACGCGATGTTCACCAGCGCGAATGTGACGGCCCATTGCCACGCACTGTGGAGGTAGGGGATGCGATCGAATTTGGTTGCCGTGAGTATGCGTTGGCGTGTACTTGCGGTACTGAGTGATACGACCATGTATAAGGCATGTAGTCCGCCCCATGCGAGAAACGTCCAATTGGCTCCGTGCCAGAGTCCACTGACGACAAACACGATTGCGAC
>JAJDAB010000262.1 GCA_029262095.1 Candidatus Hydrogenedentota bacterium | reverse complement strand
GCGCTGGACGTTGTAGATATCACCGACGAGATCGAGAACCGCCTCCTTGAGGCAGGCTGTGATGACGCAGGCCTCTACTCCAGTGGTGGCTCTGTTTTCCTTGAATTCGCCCGTGAGGCGGACAGCTTCCAGGAGGCGCTTGAGTCCGCTCTGCAAGACGTTGAAGAACGCGCACAGCTGACGGTCCTTCGCGTTCACGGTGAAGACCTGCTGAACGCCTCTCAAATTGCGGGGCGTTTGAACGTGTCGCGGGAGTACATTCGACAACTCCGAACTGGCGAACGCGGCCCCGGAAGGTTCCCTCCCCCTGCACATGTCGTGAACGACCGCCCGCTATGGGGCTGGGGAGACGTCGGTCGCTGGTTGAACCAGAGTGGCTTGCGCGAGATCCCCGATACCGGCGATGCGACCTTCGTCGAGGCTTTGAACGCCGTTCTCGCACTTCGTCGAAACGCAACCAAGCTGAGCAAGTCAGGTGCGCGGAGACTCTCCAGGCTAATCGGGCCGCGACTCTCCGGGGTGCTCCAGCCAGACTGATTTGGTGCAGGCACTGCAATGAGAGGACCTCACCCCCCACAAGCTGGCCCACAAGCGGCATCCTCTGGCGAGCGCAAGTGCAGGCTTCACGGTGACTTGCGGCTCTCGCTCATCATTCCCAAGCTGAGGGTTGTGAGTTCGATTCTCATCACCCGCTAACGCACAACGCCGCGCCACACAGGAGTTTGTGAGGCGCGGCGTTTGGGCATCATCCGGCGCAAGACGCCGTACATGCCAAAATTCATGCCACATCGCGGCCAAATGCCCTGACGCCGATGGGTTGCCAGAGAAGGGACCCCCGGCACACCGCGGGTGGGTCCGCCCAATCGTCTACCCTCAGTCGCCAGAGCCGAGGATCTCTCGAGGCAAATCGCCGATGACGGTACGCCGGCCGGATCGCCTGGCAGGCGCACACTGGCGCCATGCAATCGAGGTCTCCTGTCCTCGACCAGTTCCCGGTCAACGCGACTCTGCGCCTTGTCCAGGATTCTCCGCACGGCGTTGGCCGACTGGCGCGCATCCAGGAGCTTCGAGCGTGCGTCGAGGTAGCACGAGAGACCGGTGGTGCTCGCGACGTGCATTGCGTCAAGGCCATGGTTCGCGCGGGCCGAGACCTTCCAGCCAACCTGGAGGTTGATGAGCACTTGGTCCACGTCCAAGGCTCGCGCCCATGTTTGGTGCGTGTGCCGAAAGGCGTGAAGGGTCACGCCCTTCATTCGAAGCTTCCATTCCGGAAGAATCTCGTCAGCGAGCCCCGCCACCCGGTCGCGGAGAGCCTCTCGCTTCTTCTTCGTGCTTTCCCGAATCAGACGCGGGTTGCCCGAGTCCAGGATCCGAGTCCGTTTGGTGAGCAAACTCATGTTCACCAGGTGGCCAAGCTGCACGTCCCAAACTTCCTCCGGCCACAACTCCCAGACCAGCCCAAGGCTGAACGCCTCGCGCCACCAACGGAGCACGTTTCGGTTTTGAATCCTATTGCCGCGGGGGCTTAGGACTAGAGGGCCTTCGGTCCGGCCGTTGAGATAGGCGCTGAGTTCGCCGTCAGTCCGCGCGTCGAGCTTTCCCTGGCCCCGCCTCTTCTTGCCGCACCTCTTCCCATAGTCGACCCGCTGATCCTCTTGGAGGTAGTGCTCGGCGTTGCGTGACGCGAGGGCAGAAATTCGGGGTGCCGTAACCAGGAGCAGTGCGAACACTGGGCGAAGCGAATGGGCCCGGCCGTGGATCTGATCCAGCCAGTCAGCAGCAGTCAGTGCCCGCGCGACCTCGTCAGGCCCAAAGGCGCGGTGCATTTCTCCGGATTCGTAGCGGATCGACCTCCACACGAGAAGCGGGTCGCGATCGAGGTATCGGCCGTTCTCTGCGAGCCAACGGCTGAACTGCTTGAGGGGATCCTGGTAGCGACGGCGGAGGGTCGCGTCGCGCTTGGCCAACGCCTTCAGCCTCATGTCGATCTTGCCTACGTCGGTCAGGTCGGCCGCGCGATCCAACCGGAGCACCTCGAGCGCCCGGCGCACGACTCGCTCCTTCTGATCGAGCCAGCGCTCGACCGGCGGGCAGTCCCGCTTGCGCTGGTCCTCGAACCACTCGTCGACCAGGTTGGCAAGTTGTCGTGTCCAGCCGTCGTAGGTCCTAAGCCCAGCGACTTCGCGCTCCAGCACGTCGTCAAACTTCTTCGCCCTGGCGAGCGCGTACTCCAGGACCTTGGTCTCCGTGGAACGGGTCATTCGCCTCTTCGTGATCGGGTGGGTCCGCCGCCAAATCAACATGTCGGTCCGTACCTCGCGGAACAAGTGAGTCCCCTGGAGGGATTTCTCGCGCCGACCTCGGCGGCGCTGGCACTTCCGTTGGGTTACATGCGCCTTCTCGGCTCCAGCCATTGGGACCTCCTCGTGGTTGATCGGGGTACCCTGGCGCACCAATGACGCAACACCAACTTGAAAGAACTGGAGAGGTGCTACAGGTGACGCCTGGCCTGGTCAGCTAGAGCCAAGGTCCTCATCCGCAGCACTGGCGGGCGGGATTCGACGTTGCCAGCCGCTTGGATCGCGACTGGAGTGGTAGATGGCCAGGACGACAATGCGTTCCGGCTCGACTACATAGAATATCCCGTAAGGGAAACGGCGGGCGAGGGCGCGCCGAACCTCGTCGCGCACGGTCGGAAACAGCTCTGGGTTGCGCCGGGCCGCTTCGAT
>JAJDAB010000261.1 GCA_029262095.1 Candidatus Hydrogenedentota bacterium | reverse complement strand
TAACGCTGCCGAGAGCCGCCACGGGTTTTATTATCACGACCCTGCTGTCCTCGCTATTGGTCCCACAAATCGGCCTAAGCATATCGTCCATATTCGAGATCAAATACCTCGCCGGCCTGTTTGCCACCTACATTTTTGCCGTACTGCCCTATTTCTTCGCGGGTTGGATGCTCGGATCGCTCTTCCGCGACTACGTCGCCAACATTCACGCGCTGTACTTCGCTGATCTCGCAGGAAGCGCTGTCGGCTGCCTCTTGTTCTTGGCGGGTATGCGCCCACTGGGTGCCGTAGTCCTCGTTCTTGTCACATGTCTGGCGGTCGGCCTCCCATTTCTCCTCGGAAACCGGAAGACGCCAAAATCAATCATCGGTCTAGCGGCCTCTGTGGTGATTGTGTTCGCCCTAATACCAGCGCGCACCACTATCAATAATCGAATCGTGCCGGAATCAACAAAGTCGTTCATGCACCTCTTCGAGAACATGGAAGAGGGAAACGAAAAACTATGGGAATACTCGGAGTGGAATCCCATTTCGCGGATCGATGTCGTCGGCCACACGAAAAACGAATCAAAATGGATTTTCATCGACGGCGACGCCTACACCGGATTCGTCTGGACGGCGAAGACCCCGGTTCAAGAATACGTCCGCGATGAATGGCCCGCGATAATCGATCACCGATCGCCCTACTTTTTTATTCGCGATCCGGAAAACGTGCTGGTGATTGGAACCGGCGGCGGTGTCGACATTTGGGAAGCCCTTCGCGGCGGCGCGAAAAATGTAGACGCGATCGAGATTAATCCGACCACACATCACATTTTGCACGACGAGTATCGCGAAACGTCCCGCGAGATGGCCTACCGTCCAGGTGTCCAAACGTTCAATGAAGAGGGCCGCAGTTTCATTCGCCGTACGGACAAAGAGTATGACGTCATCATGCTCCACGGCATCGATACATTCGCCGCGATCAACGCAGGCGCATACGTCCTATCCGAGAACTACCTCTACACCGTTGACGCGATGAAAGACTACATCACGCATCTATCCGAAGACGGATACCTCTGCATCAACCGTTGGTACCACTACGCGGAAACACCCCGTATTTTCAGCGTGTGTTTGGAGGCGCTCTATGAGTTGGGGTATGAAGATCCGGAGAAACACATAACGCTTCACGGGCGCGACTGGGGTACAATTTTAGTGCGCAAGTCACAGTTCGACCCGGATCAAGTCGCAGACTTTCGTAAGTACGTTGAAGGCGTTGGCGATCAGTTTCCCGATCAACTCAAAGGCCGCGGCGCCGAGTTCATTTTTCCTCGCAACGATTCCGAAGAGATGTCTGAAGTCGCGCGGACCGTCACGGACTACGCCGTGGCCCGCAAATCCGGGATGGGCGAGTCGTACTTGGCGAGCCTGCCGTTCGATGTGTCGCCGGTCTACGATGACAGCCCATTCTTCTTCCAATTCGATCGGTTCAGCAATTTCCTCAATGTACGCGGGGATAAATCGATCCCGGATTGGGTGCGCGGACACTGGCCATCGTTCACCTTATTCGCGCTACTCGGATTCACCGCGATGGCTGTCGTTTTGTTTATGTTCGTGCCGCTGCTACGCAGTGGTCGTGCGAAGGTTCCACGGTTCGGTTCGCACCTCACTTACTTTGCATGCCTCGGAATATCGTTCATTTTCGTTGAAATCGCGCTCATGCAACGATTTGCACTCCTCCTCGGCCATCCGTCCCGATCACTCGCGCTCGTACTTGCCGGGCTACTCTTCTTCGCCGGCGTCGGTAGCCAGCTCGCATCATCGCCACGCATCGACCTTCGCAAAGTGATCCCCCTGCTCGTACTCCTAATCATCGGGACAACGTTCCTGTACCCCTCGCTCATCCAAATCGCACTCCCCTGGCCGTTAGCATTGCGCGGCCTATTCACCGTCTGCCTCGTAGCCCCGCTCGGCATCGTCATGGGTATGCCCTTCCCCACCGGACTGCGCCTCGCAGGACGCTGGGGCGAGTCGGCTGTTCCCTGGATGTGGGGCGTTAATGGCGGCACCACGGTCCTCGGCTCCGTCATCGCCATTGTGTTCGCCATTCACATGAGTTTTACGACCGTGCTCTTAGTCGCCGCAGGTGGATACGCCGTAGCATGGCTCATGTACATCCGAATGACGGACCCCGCACTAGATAAAGAAGCGTCTTAGTCGCTCGCCGATGATCCTCGTGGTTCGGGGAGACATTCGGGCCAGTTCAGCATCTCGCGGTCGGGAGACCAGCCACAACGAAACCATACGTCCAAGATTTCCCTCTCCCAGGGGAGAGGGTTAGGGATCGGTATGCAATCGCAGCCTCCCCGTTGAATTGGACTGCGTAGCATCAAACGATCTGCTGCGGATTCTCCAACCTTAAGTGACAAGTCCGAATCGAACCCAACCGTCACAATCCAAACCCGTGATACAATTGACTTGCGGCGCTTCCCGGCGTCGTTCTATCGCGCCGTCGCTTTATGACTATGGTCGGTCTACTGTGGCGGCGCATTTTCTTTTTCGTTCGGAACGCCACGCCCCACGCCAAACCACAACGCCATTAGTGGACCCGCCACGAGCGAGGCAAGGTTGCGAAAGGGCTTATTCGGGAGCCCTGCAAAGAAATCCGCAATCGTTGCGTCATCATTCAGCGGCGTAATTTGCCATTCAATCACAAGGGAAAGCACTACGGCAGCAACGCCACAAACAACCCCCATCGGAATCGACTTCGTCGGAGAGCCGATGGCCCGCCCGAGACCGATAAACGCCCCTGGCATTACCATTGCATACAATGACGCATGCTCTAGAGCGGCGAAAAAACCAAAATACCCGACCACACCACCGAGCACTCCGCCGATTACCCCGAACCATAGCGGACGGGCTCCGGCAGCATCCTCACTCCCGTGCTTCTCCATCTCCGAATTCGACATCAGGCCTCCTATCGGTCACCTGACGCTTCAACGCTTCCACATCATTCTGCGATGACAGCGCATCTTGGCGCGTGGCAATTCGTTCTACGAGTGGGACGTCGTTCAGCAGACTTCACAATTCTTTCCGAATTTCTGGCACTTCTTCGCTTCCTTGGATCCCGCACTCGCCTTCTCAGCGTTCGCCTGTGCTGGAGCCTTAGAAATACCCTGTACATGTTTCATTATCGATTCTCTCCTCTTGGCTTGTGCTCCGCCCATCCAAAATGGATTCAGGCGGCGATGACACATTCTCCCAGGATCAATCAAGTGCTATCGTAATCCTATGCCATCGCTAGAATCACTTCTAGAACTGACCTGGAGTGGCGTCCTACTCTTAACCGCGACCACGCTATTCATCGTAGCGGCAGTCTTCTGGCTGGACCATCTCCACATCTCGCCGGACAAAGTGCCTACGCCGATACCATTCAGTATTGGCGGCTCGTTGATGTTTGGAATTCCCGGAGTGTGGTGCGCGCAATTAGGGATCCGAAACGATGCCGCGCTCCGCGTGACGACTCGAATTAGCGTCTCCAGCCATCGACAGACCCCATAAGACTGCTGATTTGCTTCGGTAACGCCGGATTCGAAATACGAGCGACATTCTGATATAATTGTGATATAAATCACAATTAGCGCGTGGGTCATATGCAAGCAGGGCCGAGTTGCAGGAGGGTGTACAGCCATGTCATCAAAATCTAAACAACGGAAAAAGAGTAGGAAAAACAGGAAGAAAACCGGAAAACTTTCCCATGGCGTGAATGGTAATGCGGCTGGAAATGGCCGAGGGCTTGAGGAAGAATTGAACAAAGTTGCCGTGCCGGATGTGCAACTCGCCCAAAGTATCGCCCAAGAAAGTACCAACGAACTAAAAATTGTCAAGAAAGGCAAGAAGCGCAAGACATCCATACACGAAACGGACGAGCCGCTAACACACGAAGATATCGCCCGCATTAACACGCGCGACGGGCTCGTGAGGATGCTGAGCTCCCGTCGAATTAAGCTCAACAAGGTTGTTGAAATCCTTCAGTACGAAGAAGAACTCGCCTTGCTCCAAGTCCAACTCGTGAAGTTTCAGCAGTGGGTCCAGAAGTCAGGTGAACGTATCGCGATCCTTTATGAAGGCCGTGACGCCGCGGGTAAAGGTGGCACGATTCGGCGCTTCACAGAACACCTGAACCCTCGATCCATTCGCGTCGTCGCCTTGCCGAAACCCACCGAAGAGGAAACGGGACAGTGGTACTTTCAGCGATATACCCGCCAGTTGCCCAACGCCGGCGAGATCGTGTTCTTCGATAGGAGTTGGTACAACCGGGCCGTTGTCGAACCGGTGAACGATTTCTGCACACAAAGCGAATACGAGCGGTTCATGCGCCAAGTCCCCGAGTTCGAACACATGCTCTACGAAGACGGCGTGCGTCTAGTCAAGTTTTGGTTCTCGATTTCCAAATCCGAACAGCTTGCCCGGTTCGAGTCCCGCCGCCAAAACCCTTTGAAACAGTGGAAGCTCAGTCCGGTGGATAACCTGGCGCAAGAGCTTTGGGACAAGTACACACATTACAAGCAAGAGATGTTCGGGCGAACGCATAACTCCTTCAGCCCGTGGATTGTCGTGAAGGCGAACAGCAAAAGACAGGCACGCCTAGAAACCATTCGCCATGTGCTCAGCCAATTCCCGTACGACAATAAGAAGGACACGGACGTACGGTTAACCCCCGACCCGGACATCATTACTCGATTCCACCGGCACAACCGTAGCGAAGACTAGTAGCCAACCCAGTTTGAAATAGCTGAGTTTTTCGAGCAGCGCGATATGACGACCGCTCCATCACCGCGGAGGCATTGGGGGCTGCGGTTTTGTTCCTAATTCAGATTCTGGTAGCGTGAGATTAATGCTAACTGATCGAAAGGGGATACCAATGAAGAAACAACACCTGAAACTGACATCGAAGAAATCCGGACCAGCTACGGCGACGGGATGCGCACAGCATAACGACGACACGTTCAAAGGTACTTTCACGTATCGGTTGTGTATGAAGGGGAAGAAAGCCTGACCATAGCGCGCGGCGTTTTTGTCCCGTACATCGATCGGTGTGCGGGACTTTTTTGTTTAATCTCGCATTCGAGACCAAAGGCAAAGACGCCCCCATGAGATTCTATTACCGCTTGAGCAAGATCGTAACACTTACGCGCGCGCGCCCCGTTGTCCATCCCCTTACGCTTGCCGCATTGCTGTCCTGCACGTTACCCTATGTCGTTCGTTAGGCCCCGATAGTTCAGTGGATAGAACGAGGCCCTCCTAAGGCTTAGACGCAGGTTCGATTCCTGCTCGGGGCGCCATTATTGCCGTTACGCCGGTACTTCTACCGCGCCGAAGGCCTCGGTGTAATACACGAATTGGTATGACTGGGCACCGTGCGGGAGGCCGACCATTAGCTTCACACGGGCCGGGCCGTGGTATTTGTCTCCCTCATCGTCTTCTTCAACGCCGTTATTCAGCACCTTCACGTCGAGCACGCTGAAACAATTGTCGATATCGTCCAGCCCCTTGAATCGGATTGACGATGGCACGAGCGAGAGTTCACCGGGTTCCCAGTGCGTGAAGCCTTCCGTACGTTCCTGTGGTTGCACGGTAACATCGATCGAAACGTAACGGAGTTCAGTGCCTTCCGATTCTTCATCCTCCGCATCTGCAATTAGATCGGGGTCCGGATTCGAAATAGATGTGACGCCATGCACTTGAACGGCCGCGCCCGCGAGCGCCTGGGCTTTCATCTTGAATGGAGCCGTAAAAAGTTTCATCACGGCCTTTGAAATAGTCCATTTCAGAATGAAATACGCGATGACGATACCGATGGCAACGAAGGGATGAATGAGTTTCATCAACGTCAGTGTCACCAAGCCAATTAGAAACAACAATCGAATCGGCTTAATCTGGAATCGCCGGGGCTTTTCTTCGCCTAGGTCCGGATCCGATTCTGATTCATCTTCTTCAGGCGGTAACGCGGGCGGGGCCGCTGCGGCATCCGCATCGATCTGTTCGGTCATCGACTTGAGCAGTTTGACCTGAAGGCGGGCGGCGCGCGAGTATCCAAATTCAGAGACCAGCCGATCACACAAAGCCAAAGCCTCGTCTTCCCGACCGACCTTCCCCAATGTGCGTGCCTGCGCATACATCAGATTTCTATCACTCGGGAATGCCACATCCAACTCATTGAGAATTTTTAGTGCCCCTTCAAAGTCGCCATCTTTGTAGCATTGGTCGGCTTCGCGGAATTGTTGAGTGGCGTCATCCGGCTTCATCGATGCCGAATCCCGTCTGCGAAAGGAAGCGATCGCCGCAGACTGTGGTCGTGAAATTCCATAGCCGCCGATTATAGCGAAGTTGTCCTCAGAGTGCCGTTCGCAATAGGGAATGCATCAAGGCGTGCTAAAATGGCGTCACGAGGGAAGTCATG
>JAJDAB010000260.1 GCA_029262095.1 Candidatus Hydrogenedentota bacterium | reverse complement strand
TGTTCTTTTTCGGTCCGGATGTCGAGCGGGTATTGAGTACGCGACAGTTTTACCGATTCTTTCTCTTGTGCGGCAGTCTGGGAGTGGGTGCGGAATTTGTTTTATGGGGTCTGCGATCACTAAGCGGGGCTGGTGGGCCGGTTTCGGTCGTTGGCGCGAGTGGTGCGACGATGGGTGTATTGGTCGCATTTGCGACGTTGTACCCGAACCGGGAAATGTACTTGTTTCCGATTCCGATTCGGCTTACGGCGCGGGCGGTTGTTATCATTTTTATTGCGCTGAACTTGATGTCGGCGTTAACTGCTTCGAGTGGAATATCTTGGGCGACTCATTTTGGCGGAATGGGGGTCGGGTATCTCTACATCAAGTTCGTACCGCAGATTCGGGCTTGGTTCGACCGGCGGCAACGGGGCGCGGAGCCACCCAGCGACAATTTGGACAAATTGGGCGAGGCCATAGACAATATATTTAAGTTTGACGAAGAGAAGAAGCGGCGCAAGTAGGCAACATCTGCTTCGTACAGGAACCTAAATTGGGTAGTAGTCTTCAAGAATTCATGATTATCGTGCTGCTGATTGCAGTGCTAAGCGCCACGGGGCTGTGGCCGCGCATCGCGAAAGGGCTTCGTGAATTGCGTGGCGAGCATGTGATGGATGACATTCAGTATCCGGACGATTTGGATCTTTGCTACAAGATGCTTGGTATTTCGCCGTCTTCGAAGTGGGAAGATATTGAGCGGGCGTATCGGACGAAAGCGAAGATTCATCACCCGGACCGTGGAGGCGATGATGACGCGATGCGTGCATTAAATGAGGCGTACGCGCACATTAAGTCGGCGCACCGAGCTGCTAAGGCGTAGCGGGCGTTCACGATTAGGAACTGGGTTTTGTACGTGGGGTTTCCCCCTCCCCCGGCCCCTCTCTCCAAGGGAGGGGAGCCATCGAGGTTCTCGCGATTGGTCTACGGAATATTTGGGAACGCCGTCTTCGTCCTCACTCTTGAAATGGGGACGTGCATAAGGTCGAATGGGTGGGAAGTAGGCTGCAAATTTTTACACGCCCATCCAGTGGTGGGCTTGTGAGATCTTTTCGATCGCGACAACGAATGCGGCCGTTCGGAGGTCTTTTACTTTCCGACGCGATTGGAATACTTCGCGAATCTGTTGATAGGCGCGCCGCATTGAGTCGTCTAGACCAGACCGCACGAGGTCGATTTCTTCGGTACCGCCAGTGACGTGATCGACGAGATGGGCGGGGGCTTTCTTTCCGGTCATATTTTCGACCATTTCGGTAATGCGCTGGCCACGTAGTTCGTCGCGGCGATTCTCTAGCCGACCGAAGCGGATGTGTGCGAGGTTTTTTATCCATTCGAAGTAGGAAACGGTCACGCCGCCGGCGTTTAGATATGCGTCCGGGATAATGACGACGCCGTTATTGGTTAGGTATTCTGCTGCGTGGAACGTCACCGGGCCATTGGCGGCTTCTGCGATCAATGGCGCTTTGATTCGTTTGACGTTGGCCATTGTGATCTGGTTTTCCATGGCCGCGGGGATGAGGATGTCACACTTCATTTCCAGGACGGTGTTCCCTTTGGCCACGAATTTCCCGCCGCGAAATCCTTTGACGCCGCCTTTCTCGATGATGTGCGACTTCAGTTTTTCTATGTCGATACCTTTTTCGTTCACAATTGCGCCGTCGCGCTCGATGACACCGATGAATTTCATGCCGTCTTCGGCACTGAGGTTTCGTGCGGCGTGATAGCCGACGTTTCCGAGCCCCTGAATGACCGCGGTTTTTCCGGCGAGGCCGGGTGATAGCCCGGTGCGTTTTACGTCTTTGGCGTGGCGAAACATTTCGCGCAAGCCGTATTGAACGCCGCGTCCGGTAGCCTCTTCTCGGCCGGGAATGCCGCCTTGCGAGACTGGTTTTCCGGTCACGCAGGCGATACCGTTGATGTCCTCGGGTTTCAGCATGCGGTAGGTGTCGGCGATCCAAGCCATTTCACGGGCACCGGTTCCCATGTCGGGTGCGGGTACGTTTAGGGAAGGATGAATGTAGTCTTTCTTGATGAGTTCGCGGGCGAAGCGACGTGTAATGCGTTCGATTTCGTCGGGGCGGTATTTGCGGGTGTCGATGCGTAGCCCGCCTTTGGATCCGCCGAACGGTACATCAACGAGTGCGCACTTGAATGTCATTAACGACGCGAGCGCTTCGACTTCACCTTGATTTACGTCGGGGGCGTATCGGATGCCGCCTTTGGCTGGTAGGCGGTGTTCTGAGTGGACGGCGCGCCACCCGGAAAAAACGCGATACCCTCCGCGGAAGCCGACTGGGAATCGCACTTCGTAGATATTGTTGCATACTTTCATGTTGACCGCCAAACCGGGCGGCAGGTCGACTGTGGCTACGGCCTTGTCGTACATGGCGTCGACGCTTTCGAGAAAGGAAAACTCGCGGACTTTGGTCATTGATCCCCCTTATTGATGGCCCCCCCGGCCCTCAAAACTTGATTACTGTACACCAATGCGCACGCAGTGCAAAGCAAATTCTTGTTAAGTGCGCTCGAATCGCGCGGCGAGTTCAACGTGGTTGGTGTGCGGAAACATATCGATCGCTTGAAGATTTACCAGCCGATATTGCTCAAGCAGATCAGGCATCTCACGTAGGAGCTCGGTGTATTTGCACGAAATGTAGATGATGTTGCGCGGTCCCAACTCCAGCAACCGCCTTAGTGCCTTCGGTTGAAATCCAGGGCGAGGTGGATCGGCAATGACGGTTGCTTCGGGATTGAATGGGATTTCACCAGCCACGGCGTCACGCAGGTAATGCTCGACTTTGGCGTTCGTGAAGGTCACGTTCTTGATCTCGTTGATCACGGCGTTGTGTTCGCCATCTGCGGTGGCGGGGGCGACTTCTTCAATGGAGTCGATGGTATTCGCCAAATCCGAACATGCGAAGGCGAAGGCGCCAGACCCGCCGTAGAGATCGTATAGGTGATCCGGCTTGTATTCTGAAACCCATTTACGGACTAGCGTGTAGAGGCGTTCCGCGCCAAGCGTGTTCGTTTGAAAGAAACTCAGCGGCGATATGCGAAATCGAATTCGCTTTTGCGAGAGGTCTTCTCCGATGTGTAACTCTTCGAAGATGTGGGCCGCACCGTCCAACAACTCCAGACGGTCCGCTCCCAGCACATCCGATTTGCCTGTGAATATGGCGCGTTGCACGCTGTGAACCGGGCCAACGGAATGAACGGCATCGAGAAAACCGTCGGGATTCATATCGCCTTCG
>JAJDAB010000259.1 GCA_029262095.1 Candidatus Hydrogenedentota bacterium | reverse complement strand
GATCGTCTGGTGTGTGAATCGCACCGGTTCGCGCATGGTGAATTGCCGCCGCGCCGCCGCCACAAAGACCCCGCGCCCAACACGCCCGGCACGCGCCAATGTTCTGCGCACCCAGTTCGAAGAAAGGCTCGCGTGGTTCCTCCACGAGTTCGCCCGAAGTCAGCGTGCCTAATCGAAACGCATCGTTTCCGGAAAAGTCCGCGTGCGGATAAATGGCGCCGTCCTCGTTGATAAACAATGAATTAGCGCCAGCGGAATCTGCGCGAAGATTCGGTTTGCCTTCGTATATGAGATTGAACAATTCCGCGATCGGGTCAAGGCGGTAATACTTGTTCGCGGCCAGCGATTCCGCATACGTCCGTGCGACTTCATTGAGCGCTTCCGCCATCGCATTCGCGTCAAGCGATTTGTCCGTGGCAAAGGCTCCAGTGAGGTCGAGTCGAATCCAGTTGAACCCCGCAGTTCGCAATGCTTGCACGGCCGCCGCGAATCCGGAATGGGTTGGCCGCAACGTGACGTAGCCGGAAACGCCATCTACGGCGGATTGAAACGCCTTCGCCCATTTCGCCAATGCCACGTTCGTCAATCCCGTAATCGAACGAATCGCAGCGTGCGGGTCCGCGTCAACGGTCATCTCTATACAGAACGATGTCCGATGTCCTTGTACGGCTTTGGGCAAGCCGGAACACTGCACCTCTTCGACGAGAATTTCGGCTGTAATCGATTTCCCGGCAAGACGAGCCGCTCGTTGTGCGCGTGCGCACAATTCCGCGATGAGGTCCGGGTCGTGTATTGCTCCGTGCTCAACGAACGTTATTCGTACCGGTTGATCGCCAGCACGTGAAAGAAGCATTGCAATGGCATCTTGCCCGAATGCCGATGCCGATGCCGATGAATCCGATTCCGTCTTCGATCCACCCCAACGCCTACGCGCACGATTTTCCGCCGCTTGATGAGGCAGACGCACGGCAACGGCATTCAACGCATTCGCGCGTGCCAACTGTTTCGAGGGTTCGTCTTTCTTGGGCTTCGGTAGAATAGCGCTCGTGTGCCGTAGCCATTCCAACTCGCCAATGACTTCCTCGACTTCATCGGGATCGTGACGGTCTTTGAGTAAGTGCTTGATGCGATTGACCGGCGTATTGGGGTAAAGCTCAAGCACATCCCACGATATGTCGTCGCACTCAAAACAGAAGCAGGTTTCCGTATCGATCACAAATCGCCGATCGTCCTCGATGAATCTATGCAGCGATGCCGACGCCATCAGTACGCCCCAAGCGTGCCTTTCTGGCGGCTCCAACTCTCCAAGTAGTGAAAGCAGGCAATGCCAATCGTCGTCCAGATGAAGCCATTTACGATGAGCCAAAAGAATGAAGGGTGCGCGAAGATGCTGTATCCGCTACCGCCGACCAATACCATCTTCAGACAGATCGCCGCGTCCGCGCTGGGTACGATATGCAAAATCCCGCGAACGACCAATAAGAAGGGATTCGCCGCAATGTCCCAGTCGTAGATACTTTCGGATACAAACAGCGGAATCCCAATAAACGCCAAGCGGATGATCATGGCGACTTGTCCGATCTGCTTAAAGACCAGCACCAGTCCGCCCATCATGAATCCGAAGCCAATGAGATTAAAGTAGGTTAAGAATAAGAGGGCCACCAACGGCACGATATCCAGGTGCAATTGACTGTCCACCGAGTATGAAATCAGCGTAAGCAGAATGCACCATGTGATAATGCTGTTCACAGACGCCACAAATGATCGTGCAAGGAAGTTTGTGACGAGGCCGTGCGGGCTGAGACACACCTGTTCCAGTTCACCCGTTCGCGCCATGCCCTGCAAGCCCGCGGTGAATAAACCTACGATGCCGAAGGCGAACATGCCGAGCATAAAACCCAGTGCGCTTTCGGTCGCGTTGACCGCGAAGCCGTTATCCGCAGCGCGTGACTCCAGTGCCGTGCCCACTTCTGACGCGACTTCCCCCACGTCCGTGGGTTCAGCACTGCTGTTCATGAACCCGTAGATTAGAGCCATCAGCATGCCGTAGCCGATGAAGATACCCATCAACGTGGAGAACCAATAGCGCCGCATGATGATAAACGTGCGCACGAGTTCTGCTTTCATGACGAGAAAGAAGCCCATCGCTAAAGACTCGCTTTCTTATCCGAAGTCATCTGCAAGAACACGTTTTCCAGCGTCTGTTGCAGTTGACTGACCGATCGTAATACCAATCCTTCTTTCGAAAGGTGTTGTATGGTGCTATACAACGCAGCGGAACGTAGTTCCTGATCCGCCGGATAGGTGACCAGCAGGCCAGGCTCTTCCTGGCCATTCAACGGCTCAACGTTGTTCACCCCGGGAATGGCTTTGAGTGGAGCGACGTCCGGCGTACGGTCCAGCCGAAACTCATAGCGCTGCTCGCGAAACACATCCAGCAATTCGTCCGTCGGTTTACAGGTAACGACTTTACCGGCATCAATAATCGCGATACGGGTACACAATTCCTGTGCGACACTCATGTCGTGCGTGGTGACCACGGCGCATTTGCCTTGATTTCGCGCCATCTCGGTCACTTTGTCTTTGATGGATCGGCTGCTCTGTACATCCAGGCCAGTGGTCGGCTCATCGAGCAAAATGACCTGCGGATCGGTGATGAGCGCAATGCAAATCGCGAGCTTCTGCTTTTGCCCTCTGGAAAGACGACGCACCTGCACGTTCATCTTGTCCTTCAGACCGATGAATTCGAGTAGGCCTTCCGCGCGTGTTCGCAAGACACTGCCGCGCACGTCTCGTAAGTTGCCGAAATACGCGAGGTTTTCAAGCGGCGTCAACGGCCATATGCACGTGCGAGTGCCTTCCAATACAACGCCGACTTTACGCAGGATCTTGAGCCGGTTCGATTCAACCTCCATGCCGTCAACGAATACCTCGCCGCTGTCCGGTTTAATGAGGCCGGACATCATTTTTACGCTGGTCGTTTTGCCTGCACCGTTTCGCCCGAGCAGGCCAAACACTTCGCCAGGCTTGACCGCGAGATCGACATGATCCACCGCGTGAACGGTCTTCTTGTGATAGATGCGGCGGCGGTTATCGTCTTCGTCGCGCGTGAAAAAGTGGCGCGTGTGAAACACTTTATCGATGTCGCGGAGTTCAACCGCGTATTCATGACTCATGACGGATCGGCCTTTTAGGCATGTAGATTTCTTCGATTTCGCGTTCGGCGAGTTCCCGGTCGCCGAGTTCGCCCACCTTGATCAAAAACTCGAGGTAAGCGATTTCGATATCGCGCAAAGCGTGGATAACGATGACAAGAATGAAGCTCCCCGACGCATAGTAGAGTACACCCAAAAGAATAGCAAAAGCTGCAAATTCGACATTCACAACCCACGAATTCTGCAGGACATGACGGTGAACGATAACGAACACGAACGCCGTCAAGAGAATCGCGACAGTGGGCGATCCAATGTACTCGAGTACGATGGCCTGCGCACCCGCGCGCCATATCAACTCTTCGGCAAATGCTACGCCTAAGAAACGGCTGAGTACGTATGGGTTGTTCGTCATGAACTCCCAGAGTCCACCAAAATCGGTCGCCACTTCATACGCCTCGCGGAACGCGTCCCACTTTCCGATCGGCTCTTCATCGTCCTCTTCGTCCATGGACTCCCCGGTATCGTCCGCGTTGACCGCACCCAACGCCGTGGTCAATAACGACACGGCGAAGACCGCGTGTCCGACCAAGAGGCCAAAACCTATCCAAATAGGCGAAATGAGTTGACGGGAAAACACGCCGACCTGAAACGCGAGAAATAGTCCGAGATAAAAAATGGGCAACTGAACGAGGATATTGGCCGCATAGATTCGCGGCGGGACTTTCGATTCTTCGTACCGGTTGGCGATGACCGCCATGACCGTATGCAGCAACAACAATATCAGGAGTATCGCGCCCGCCATTACGATTGGGGTGATGCTTCGCGTAGCATGGCCAGCCGATTCTCAATCATCGTCGCCAGCGACATGCCCTGATATCGTTTGCCCATCCGCGTCTTAAACGCTTCCCATTCAGGGCGCAGAAGACCGTAGCCATACATCTCCATTAACTCGCCATCCCGCGCAACGTGTTGCCTAAGTTCCAG
>JAJDAB010000258.1 GCA_029262095.1 Candidatus Hydrogenedentota bacterium | reverse complement strand
CCCAGCCAAAACGTCCGTCCTTTCACCACGCCTTCCGCACCCATGCCCTGCAATAGCGCATGCGATTCCGCTGGTTCATAGTCAATGCCGCGCTCGTTCGCATACGACGTTATCGCCTGTGCCAACGGGTGGATACTCGATGACTCGATCGCCGCGGCAACGCTGAGTAGTTCCCGATCCGAATGGCCGTTCAACGGCACCACCGACTGCACTTTTGGTGTACCCGTCGTCAACGTGCCTGTCTTGTCGAACGCAATGCACTTCAACCGCGCTGGCGCTTCCAAATACGCGCCGCCTTTAATGAGCACTCCGCGACGCGCTGCTGCTGCCAGCCCTGCAACAATCGTCACCGGTGTAGATATCACTAACGCGCACGGACACGCGATTAACAACATGACAAGGGCCGCATACACGGACTCGCGAATCGTCCATTCGAACAACATCGGTGGCCCGACCGCGATTGCAACGCCCACTGCCATCATGGCGGGCGTATACACCCGCGCGAACTTTTCCACCCATTGCTCCGCGTCCGTACGTCGCGATTGCGCCTCTTCCACCATTCGCACGATACGGGCAAAGCTCGAATCACTGGCCGGTTTTGTGCAGCGAAATTCAATTCCGCCGTCCAGGTTGATCGTCCCCGCGAACACATCATCCCCCGGTTTTTTCTCCACGGGAATCGATTCACCGGTGAGCGGTGCTTGATTGACGCTGGAACACCCAGTCTCCACAACGCCGTCCACAGGCATCCGCTCGCCTGGTCGGACACGGACGATGTCGTCAACTCCGACACCATCGAGCGGCATTTCAACGAACGTACCATCGTTGTTCCGAACGTGCGCCACCGGTGGCGCCAGATCCATCAACGCGGTTATTGCGTTGCGCGCACGGCCCACGCTCCACTGTTCCAACCGCAATGACACCGCGAACAGAAAACAAACCACGGCGGCCTCGAACCATTCGCCCAACGCCAAAGCGCCGGCCGCCGCGACCAACACCAACAGGTTCATATCGGGCCGAAGACTCCGCAAGGCAAACCACGCACGCGGCGTGAAAAAATATGCGCCGGAAATGATCGCGATCAGATACAACGCGGCGGTGATGACGGGATAAGGCGGAAAACCGTTCGATGTTGGTTCCAAGATCGCGCGCCACCCATCGGACACGCCGTGGTAAATCGCGCCGATCGCACACGCCGCACCGCTCAAGCCCGCTAAGAACGAATGGCCATGTCGTTGCCAGAGATGCTTTTGGTCATCGGTGTTGGATTCTGCCCATGAAATCGCGGTCATACCCGACGCGCGTACCGCGTTCTTAATCGCCTCGTCGTCCGCGATCGATTTGACCGTGAGCTTTCCTTGAATGAGGTCGAATTGCAGCGCGTCTTCCGACTCGGTGAGCGGGTCCAATACCCGTTTGAGCGCTGCGACTTCGTTCGCGCAATCGAGTCCTGCGACCCGGTACTCGCGCGTCGTTACTTGCATGACGCACACGTGCCGTAGAGGTAAATTTCATGGTCGTCCATGACAAATCCCGGCGGCACCAACTCGTCCATTCCGGTCGGACACCCGTCGAAATCATATACTCGACCACATGTACGACAGTTGAAATGATGATGATGCGCCTTACCAGCCTGCTCGTACCGTTGCGATTCGCCCGGCATATCCACAGCGACCAACCACTCTTCTTCGACCAACGATTTCACGCTGCGATACACCGTCGCCATTCCAAGATTTGGCACGATGCGTTGCGCACCAGTCAGGATTTCTTCCGGACTCAACGGGCGGTCGGCATCCAAAAACACTTTTCGAATCGCGCGCCGTTGCGCAGTATCTCGAATCATCGTCATATCACTACATCCAAACCATCGAAATCGATCCTCATTCTAAAACCGTCATCGCGAGGGGGCGATAGCCGACGCGGCAATTTCGCCACATGCGAGATCTGGCGTTCTACTTTTCTGCACCTTCATTCACATTCGAAATGTCTCGGTAAATTCCTGGACTTACTTCGCCGCAGGCGGTTTCCAAAGTTCGACCTTGTTTCCGTCCGGGTCAATGAACCAACCGAATCGCCCATATTCCGACTCTTCGATTTCACCGGCGATCGTTGCCCCGCCTTCTTGAACTTGCTTGAGTGCCTCGTCGACATCGTCAACCATCAAGTTGAACATGAACGGCTGCGGTGACGGATCCATGTAGTCCGTGTCTTTCGGAAATGCGCTCCATACCGAATACGCTTCCTTAGGCACCTGGGCTGATGGAAGCACCGCACCGCCAGGAAACGCGATCGGCATATTCAGCCACTTTTTGTACCACTCACCCAGCGCCTCGGGGTCGTCCGACTTAAAAAAAATCCCACCCAGTCCCAATACCTTTGCCATCACGTCCCTTTCTGAGTGGCCGCCGCAGGACCACGGTCATACCTCATAGTAGCGAGTTGTTTATCGATTGATAATGATTTATCATTAATCTTAAATCGTCCTACTATAGGGTACCAGAGTGAACCCAAACTCGTCACATATGCTCCATTTTCTCAAGAAGCATTTCCTTCTTTTTGTTTTCGCAGCTCTCGCGACAACCGGTTGCGCTGGTGGCAATTCGCAACTCAAATACGCCGCATCAATCGAGCCTGCGGCCATGATCCTCCGGGAGCTCGTCGGTGATCGCGCCAATATTCACGTGCTTTTGCAGCCCGGCGCCTCGCCGCACATGTACGAACCCAGGCCGAGCGACGCGCGATTTGCAGAGGATTCCCTTGCCACGTTCTACTTCGACCACACCGTGGACGGTTGGGCGGCGAAACTTGGCGGTGATAAGGCGCTCGCAATAGCAGCTACAGACCACTCACAAGCATCGGATCACGATCACGCCAATCCGCATGTTTGGCTGGACCCCGTCGCGGTTCGAGCGTGCATACCCCAATTGCTCGACGCGTTAGTCAAACTCGATCCCGATGGAGAGTTGACCTACCGGGCAAACGGGAAACGTTTCATGGATCAATTAGCGCAATTGAATGATGAAGTACGGTCGATGCTCACGAGTATTCAAGGACGCTCTATTATTCAAGCCCACGCTTCCTGGGACTTGTTCTTTGAGCGGTATGGCATACGAGTCGCAGGGACGCTTGAATCAACCCCTGGAGCATCTCAGCCGCCACCTGAATTCGCGGAGATTTTCGACGCCGTGTCTAGGGGCGATGTATTCGCGGTCATCGCCGAACCACAATTGCCCCGTGAACCACTGGAAACCCTAGCGGCGAACAAAGTACCGATCGTAGAACTGGATCCCCTCGGCGGCGGCGCGGGAATGTCTTCGTACGCGGCGCTCATTCGCACCAACGCGCAACGGCTCGCGGACGCCGCCCAATGACGCCCGCGATCGAACTCGAAAACGTCTCCGTCCGATACGGCGAGATCTCCGCACTGCGAGACCTTTCTTTCTCAGTGCCGCAAGGCGCATTCCTCGCCATTATAGGTCCAAACGGCGCAGGGAAGACGACACTACTCAACACCCTCACCGGAATCGCGCGGCCAACTAGGGGAACCGTTCGCGTCCTGGACAAAGACCCCGCATCACTCGATGGCGACGCCGTCGGATATATCCCGCAGGTCAAGACGCTCGACCGCCATTTTCCGGCGCGGGCACTGGAGTTGGTCGTCACGGGATTGCGCCCGAGATGGCCGTGGCGCTTGCGCGCGGCCGATCGCGCGGCGGCGATGAATGCACTTGAACGCACGGGCGCTGCGCACGTGGCCGAACGCCCGCTCTCCGCATTATCGGGGGGCGAACTGCAACGGGTCTACCTCGCGCGGTGTCTGATGCGGCCTTCCAAACTCTTGGTCTTGGATGAACCGGGCGCGGGACTCGACCTCGCGGGTGCCGCCGCGATGCACCATGTCATCGAAGAGTACATCGCCGATCACGACGCGACCGCAGTGATGATTACGCACGACTGGGAAGGCGCGCGCAATCACGCGAGTCACGTGTTGTTATTGAACAAACATGTGGTAGCTTTTGGCCCTGCAGGCGAAGCGGCCACAGAACAACGGCTTCTCGAAATGTTCGGTTACACCGGACACCTGGCGCACACACACGGCGATAACGATGCCTGAGCCGCTTACCTACGCGTTCATGCAGCGTGCGCTGATCGCGGGCATCCTACTCAGCGCAGTGGCCGGCTACTTCAGTCCGTTCATCGTGCAACGGCGTTTGGCGTTCCTCGGAAGCGGCTTGGCCCACGCCGCATTCGGCGGCGTCGCGCTCGGCATCGTGCTGCAATTCGATCCAATTCTCACGGCGCTGCCGTTCACCATAATCGTTGGCGTCATCATCGTACTCATTCGCGACAAGACCGAGCTCGCAGGCGACACCGCCATCGGCATTCTCTTCGCCGTCGCGATGGCGCTCGGCATCTTGTTGTTGTCGCGTACACAGCAATACACCGGCGACGTCATGACCTACTTATTTGGTTCAATCCTCGCCGTGCAACCCACCGATCTGGCATGGGCGACGGGATTGGGCGTGATGACCCTGGTCTGCGCGTTCTGGTGGCCGACCTGGGCCTATGCGACCGTCGACGAACGCCTCGCCCGCGTTGACCGGCTCCACGTCAAACGCATCGAACTCGCACTCGTCGTATCGGTCGCCACCGCGATCGTGGTATCCGCAAAAATCATTGGCATACTCTTGGTGTCGGCATTTCTCGTCTTGCCGGGCGCAACCGCCCGCCTCGTCGCCCATTCCTTTGCTGGCATGACGGCATGGTCCTGCGCCTTCGCAATCGGCAGCGCAGTCATCGGGCTCCTCGGCTCCTATTACACCGATCTCCCAAGTGGCCCGACTATCGTGTTACTCCAAGCGGGGATATTCTTCGTGATAGCGGCTTTCACACGACGGTGAGTAACACCGTCCATGTTATTCCGAGCGAGGTGAGGGATCTTTCCGTCTTCGCGCCTTCGCGTTTATTAAATTGTTTCGGTACTCACTCCACGCTGAGCTTCTTCAACTCCACATTCCGAATCGCACCCGTCGTCTGCCACGTCGCCACCCCTAGCGGCACGATATCGCTCATCTCCCAACGAACACTGATCGTCCGACCGGTCGTCACCAAATCGACCATCTTGTCGTCGTCGATCCAACATTCAATTTTATCGTCCGTCGCGCGCACGCGAATCTTGTACCACTTACCCAAGTCGAATTTCTTAAATTCAGCGGTCTCGTTGTTGTACGCATCGTAATAATCGATGGACGACAGCCCGACGCACGTGCCGCCCCAACCGCCGACGACAAATGAGCAAACCGAATCGCCATACGGAAACGTCAACCCGCAGAAAAAGTCATAGCCCTCAACCCGCATCGCTTCCAACGTCACTTCGTAGTTCATCCAGACCAGCGGACCCCGCCACGTGATGCCGGTCATGTCCTCGCCTTTGTCGAGATATACCACGTCATCAACGACCCGGACGGTGCTTCGTCCTGGAAACAGGCCCTCTTTCCAGCCGGTATCGACGGATACCATTTCGCCGTCGAGGTTGTGCCGCAGCGGAAACGCCACCTTCGCCCCCGCTTCCGGAATCTTCTCCGCGAGATGTTCGCCAACGGTTTTCGACTCATCCGTCGCGCACCCCATTATTGTCAGCGCCAATGTGATCAACATCGCCAATCGATTCCTTTCGCTATGCATTCGTGGGCAGTTCATAGCCAGCCCGATACACCCGGGTCTGCATCGCTTCCGCTTCTTCGTCGTCCCTAATCCGGCCCGAATCACGATCAAACGTCAACTGACGGCCCAACCGTGTTGCGATGTTGCCGAGGTGACACAAGCCCGCCGAAATCTCACCTTCTTCAATCGGCGCATTTAGTCCGTCGGGATTGTTTGCTCTAACACACGCCAAAAAGTTCGCGACATGTGCCTCCATATCCGATCCACCGCCAATCTTCTTCGGCTTTTCTCCAATGAGCGTGGCGAAACAACCCGCGCGCCCGATGTCGACTTTACCCTTGTCGCCATAGAACACTACGCCGTTGTCGTGACCCTCCAATGTGTAGTTCGTCCACAACCGCATCTCATAGACCAGGAAGGCGGAGTCGTACTCGATCGTCACGACCTGCGTGTCCGGTGTTTCATGATCGTCATCGTAGAATAACTGGCCTCCCGACGCCGAGATCGTATGAGGCCATTCAACGCCCAACCCCCAACGTGCGACATCAACCTGATGAATACCGTCGTTTCCCATGTCGCCGGTGCCGTAATCCCAATGCCAGTGCCAATTGTAATGCCAACGGTTCTTCGTAAACGGACGGATCGGCGCCGGGCCCAGCCACCGATCGTAATCGACGCCCTCCGGCGGTTCCGTCTCAGGCGCACGTCCGATTCCGGGCCGCAACTGATGATTAATCGCTTTCGCCAAACGGACGGTACCGATACCGCCATCGCGTGTAAACGCAATCGCTTCACGGATTCCCTCACCACTCCGCGCCTGCGTACCGTGCTGCACGCATAGGCCCAGTTCACGCGCCGTCTCCGACAGCACACGCCCCTCGCGAAGGTTATGACTACACGGCTTCTCCACATGCACATGCTTACCCGCATGTAACGCCGCGAGCGCAATCGGTGTATGCCAATGGTCCGGCGTGACAACGCTCACACTATCTATCGAATCATCATTGATGATGTCATGGAAATCGGCCGTCGATCGCAAGTTTCCGGCCTGACCGAATTCACTCGCTGACTTTGCCAGACGTTCGGGATCAACATCGCACACCGCCACGAGTTCACAATCCGGATTGTTCGAATACAATCGGCAGTGAGCATTACCCTGCCCACCCAACCCAATCACCGCATGCCGAACGGGTTTGTCTGATTGACCCTGCGCCGATTGCGCAGCCGCGACCGCGGGCACCATCACAGCGGACTGCTGAAGAAACGAACGGCGATTTAGTCTAGACATGGCATGGTCTCCGCTTGAGTGTGATCGGAATCATGGTACTGCGGTCACGGACAGATCGCCAGCGGTCCTGAGCGGTACGATCTTGGGCATTGAAAACGGGAAACAACCATGAAATATCCCGAATGATATAATACTGCCAGAGATACAAATCATGCCGAAGTTGACCAAAATAACGCCACTTTCCGGATTTCGTCTAGACGTCCAGTACGATGACGGTTCCTCGGGAATCGTCGATCTTGCCGGCCTATCCGGTCGAGGCGTATTTGCCGAATGGGAAAACGAGGGGGTCTTCGAATCGGTCGTCATCGGCCCTCAAGGACAATTGGCTTGGGGTAACACGATTGAGCTTTGCGCGGACGCCGTTTATCTCAGACTCACTGGCAAGAGACCGGGAGATGTCTTTTCGTCGTTGAAGCAAGCACCCATCGATGCCTGAGATTTGCCGTTTTTACGGCATTGTGATTCGGATGTATTTCGACGATCACAACCCGCCTCACTTTCACGCTCAATACGCAGAGCATGAAATACGCGTCGACATCAATTTGCTTTCAGTCATTTCTGGTCGTTTCCCGCCGAGGGCTTTAGGTCTCGTTATGGAATGGGCATCCTTGCACCAGGACGAACTTCACGACCAGTGGAATCGAGCTGTAAACTTGGAGCCGCTACATTCCATCGATCCGCTGCCCTAACGGAAAAAAGGCCACCCCTGCTTCATGCCGGAGCGGCCTCAAATTATCTATCGATCAACCCTATTCCAGTTTTAGTGTCGCGCCTTTTTGCGGCTTGCTACCACTGACCAAGGAGCATACCGAAATATTGTCACGTACCATGTCGACCTTAATCGTGCAGGTTTTTTCTTCGATTGCATCCAATGCCAGGCCCGTATCAGGGTCGGTGATGGTTTTGACCGTCTTGTACCCGTGCAACATCATGCCCTGCGTCATTCCGCGGTTGCTGCCCGCGTTGATGTAGATGGAGCCCCCTTCCACTTCCGCGACCCGCGCGTTGAACGGGATATTGGACATTGTGGAAATGACGTGAGCTACGCACTTGTCAACCGCCTCCGCGGCCACTTTACCTAACGGCGTTTTCTTGAACTGGTCACCGCTGGCACTACCATAACTACTGTATACGCCCAACCCCATCGATTTATGCGAACCTTTAGCCTCTGCATTGTGCGTCGACAAAATCATACTCGTGGTCAAATCGATGAGCCGTAGTTTGATCGCGACGTGCGACGTGACTTTGCCTCCGCGCAAGCCAATTCCTACACCACCGATCGGAACCGTAATGCCTCCGCTCTTACCCGATTCACCGGGCTCGAATTCGGTCACGGTTCCCTGAATCAATACCTGTGCGCCGACAATGTTTCCGATCTGCAATGCGGTCTGCGAGTTGATACGGCCCGCAGCGCCCAAGTCTTGCTCGCGGAGAATGTTGTCCAACTTCACGCGCTCGACCACGTTGAAACGACCGGTTTCCATTAGCGCTTCGGCCAATTGCGCAGCGAGCACGGCGCCTTCGTCCCAGCCAAGTCCGGCGTGTCCTTCGAATTTATCGACCGCGACCGTCTTCTTCGGTCCCATAGGCGCACTGGATGCTGCAGCACTCGATGCGGCGGTCGGCGCGGGACTCGACTCGCTCGACGAGTCGTCGCCTTTCAATTTATCTTTTGCGCGTTTCAGAATGCCCGCCTCGGCCGGCATCGCGAAACTGACGGCGATGGCAACGGTAAAAACGATCGCGAACATCCGAAGCGCGTCACTTCGTCCAATGTTGCTGATTGTGGTACGACTCATAGAACTCTCTCCTCAATCATGTTGCGTATCCAAAAAGATCCGTGGAATCCCCAAAACTGTCTTTCCCCCCCGGGAGCGGACACGTGGGGAAAGCATACGCGATTGGATTTGCCATCGGCAACAACCAGCCCAGAGCGATGCAACACACTGTTAGGACTGCGGTTGGAGTCCACCGCCACCACCTTTAGCCATGCGTTGGAAGGCCCACACGCCGATGCCCATCAGGATAACGACCGATTCGACCGCATAGAAACTCATCAAGGTGCGTTGCACACCGCTCGTAAAGCCGTAACTGTGCAGGCCAACGCCGAGCAGATTAACGCCCCACCAGGAAAACGCCACCACCATGCCGCCCGCAATCGCGGCAACACAAATGCCCAAGTCGCGGACGTAGCCGCCCATTCGCGCGTGCAGAATTGCGAGTTGCCATAGCACGATCATCAAGGCGCCGTTTTCTTTCGGGTCCCAACCCCAGAACCGGCCCCAGCTATCGTTCGCCCAAATCCCTCCCAGGATCGTCCCGACGGTGGCAAACAGCAGCCCGAAACAAATGACGCCATACGTCATCCGCGAAACGTTCTTGTAGAACGCCTTGTCATCTTTCTTGAACCCGATCACTTTCCCAAGCACGTAGACATGGGCAATCGCCGCGGCGAGCAGGCCAGCGGAATAGCCCATCACCACCGTAGTGACGTGCGTCGAAAGCCAGAAGTTCGTATCGAGCACCGCAACGAGGCTCGGCATCGTATCAATGCCTTCTTTAATTTCGTATTTGTTCGCCAGGAACATCCCCATGGTGCCGAGTATCGCACCCATCGAAATCGCAAGACGCTGCCGATTCATGAATTCTATCGCCATACAAGATACGACCGCGACCGCAGTGATAAACAAAATCGTTTCATACAGGGTCGTTACAGGCGGACGCTCACGAATGATGCACCGCACCGTGATGCCCGTAATCAATAGCGCGGTTGGTACCGACAAGACCGCCGGAATGAGCACGCCGAATACGCGCGCACTCGGCTTCAGCCACATCATGCCGACCAGCATAAAGCTCAGCACGTACAGCCATTGGCTGTAGAAGAAAAACTTACCCTTGTAATAGAAGACTTCCAGCGGCACCTTTTTGTACTCGCCTCGATCCGTAGCAGTGCCTGTAACCTGATCGTGATAGGTCTGAACTTGTTTCGTGAACGCGGGACGGTCATTCAACAAACCGGGCAGCGCTTCCAACGACGCCGTCATCGCCAATTGTTGTTCAACGTCCGCACCATTGAACAACGTCAGCTCCGCCAATTCGCCTGGGTTCAACCACTCCGGCTCATCCTCGACCGTGCCGGAGGGCGGCAACAGCAACATCATATGACTCTTGGATGGCGCGCCACGGGTCGACATCGCCAATTGCAATACTTCGTCGACCGCCCGCTCTAAGGTCTCCATCCCCTTTTGACGCGCTTCAGGATCAAGCGACGCGAACCCTTCGGGAATCTGATCGCGTAACCGGGCCGCGTCTTCCGGTGGCAACGAAGCCACGAGCTGTTCGTAACCGGAGTCCAACAAAATCGTAATGAACCGCAGCGTACCCGCCTTTTCCAATACGCCGGTATAAGTGGCTTCAGATGCGATGGAAGCTATCGGGCTGTTCTGTACGGCAGGGTAATCATACCGCGCGAACTCCATGAAGCGAATCGTGCGTTCAAAGGCAAATATGTTTGTGGCCAAGTCGATGACCTGTCGTTCCGATAATTCAAGATCTGCTTCGTCCTTTGACGCAATTTGATCATATCGCTCAAACAAACGTTCGCGCCCAGCGGCCAGATCCTCGTAAGAATGCCAAGCTCTACGCTTCTTTCCCTCTGCGGAAATACCGACAGACGTTAGAATTTCACCGTTAGCGACAAAGAAGGTCTCGTATTGCCGCGCAATGTCTGGATAAAACAAACAATCCAAAAACCATTCCATCGGCGTCAAGCGCGTGCCGTCCGGCAACTCGTGGCTGCGCTTTCCGTTGAGCCGCAGCATCAAAAACGACGCATAAGTATCCAGCGGCTTAATACGCCCGCCTTCTTGGATCGGCAACGAGCGGAAGAGTCCGAGCACTTCGTCCGACCACGGTGGACGTTCCGACGCCACCGG
>JAJDAB010000257.1 GCA_029262095.1 Candidatus Hydrogenedentota bacterium | reverse complement strand
ACACCGCACCAAAATCTAGCGGCTCGGAAACAAATGGTATTTCCGGCAGCGAATCAGGTGTGGTCACCGTAGCCAAGGCCGCGTGCATTACTGTGGGCGAAGTAGCGGCGGATCCTGCTCCGGCTGCCGCGATGTTCGCCGAACGTTCAGCAACACCGGCTTCCGGGGCACTGGGCGTTGAAAGCTGCCCACGATTATCGAAGACATACTTGCCCCCAATCATCGCGAGGATGGCCAATGCGACCACGGTCGGATTCGGGATGATTTGCTTGAGCATGGAGAAATCGCGGCGCTTCTTGACCGGTTCCCCTCGTATCTCCTTCGCTGCCCGCTGGGCAATTTCCTTGGTAATTTCGCTCGCTTCTTGCGTATAGCCAATTAGTAGCGCGCGATCGCACAAGCTGTTGATGACGCGGGGTGTGCCTTTGGAATGAGTGTAGATTGCCCGCAGCGCCGAAGGCGTAAACTGAATACGACGATGAGCTCCCGCCACGCGCAGCCGGTACGTCACATATTGTTGCGTCTCTTTATTGTCTAGCGCTTTAAGATGATACCGGGCGGAAATGCGTTGTTTCAGCTGGCGCAGTTCGCGCAACTCAAGATGCTCGCCCAATTCGGGTTGGCCGATTAGGACAATCTGCAACAGTTTCTGGGTCTCGGATTCAAGGTTGGAGAGCAGCCGAATTTGTTCGAGCACGCTCGGCGTAAGATTTTGCGCTTCGTCAATCACCAGCACGCAATTCTTCCCGCGCGCGTTGCTATCGAGCAGATACTCGTTTAGCTCGTCGATGAGATCCTTGACCGTCTTCGCGCGGCTATCAATCCCAAAATCCTCGTTGATCTTCTTGAGCAATTCCACCGGAGACAGGGACGGATTAAAAATGAACGCGACTTCCGTATCGGTATCGAGTTGGTTGAGCAGCGTGCGGCAAATAGTCGTCTTACCCGTGCCGATTTCGCCCGTGACCATGACGAACCCTGCCCGATGCTTGATGCCATAGAGTAGGTGCGCGAAAGCCTCTTTATGCTTTTCGCTCAGGTAGAGATACCGGGGATCCGGGGTGAGGTTGAATGGACGCTCTTTTAAACCGTAGAAGGCTTCGTACATGCCGACCTCCGTTGAGACCGGGGGTTCTCACTGCAAGTCCGGATTATAGGGGGTTTGAATACGAAATACTAGGGATGGTTGTCCACAAACCGCAATATCTTGCGATTGGGAGTGAACGCCCGCCAAAGCTATCCACAACCTGCAGCCCCACAGCCAATTTGCGCCAAAGTTGCAACGCTAAACTGTTGACACTGAGCATAGCAACACCCCCGTTTCTTGTCAATGAAATTCGAAACGGACGAGGTGCCGAGGAAGACGTAACCCAGCAAATCAACAAATACTGCTATTGAGTCGAAGAATGAGGTGCGTGATCGGTGCAGGGTAGTTCACCAACCAACGTGTACGCATCGATGATTCCGCCCGCGAGCACTTCGTCACCATCGTAAAACACGCCCCATTGGCCGGGCGAGACGCCGTCGACCGGATTGTGGAATTCGACGTAGGCCGATTCGCCGTTTGGCGTGACGGTGCAGGGCACCGGCGCGTGATGCGCGCGAATTTGTACGCGGCATTCGAACGGTTCCATTTGTTCATCGATCCCTGACCAGGAGAGTTCGCCGACTATCATATTCGCGCAATACGATTCTGCGCGCGGACCGACGATGAGCGAGTTGTTCGCCATGTCGAGGCGCAGGACGTAGAGCGGTTCCGGTGCAGCGATGCCGAGGCCGCGCCGTTGGCCGACGGTATAGAACATGAGGCCGTGGTGCTCGCCCAGCACTTCGCCGCTTGCGGAAACGATTGGGCCTTTCTTCGGCGATCCGACGCGACCGCTTAGGAAATCACGGTAGTTGTCGTTTGGCACGAAACAAATTTCCTGACTTTCCGGCTTGTCCCAGGTGGCCAGTTCGAGCCGTTGCGCGTACTCGCGTGTCTCGGCCTTGGTCAGTTCGCCAACCGGAAACAGCGCGCGGCGCAGTTGGTCTTGTGCTAGCCCCGCGAGCGTGTAGCTCTGATCCTTGTGCGCATCGACGCCACGTCGCAACGCGACCCGGCCATCGCGATCCGTACGGCGGACATAGTGGCCGGTAGCGATTCGGTCCGCGCCGATGGCGATGGCCTTTTCATAGAGCGCGCCGAACTTCACACGTTGGTTGCAGCGCGAACAGGGATTCGGCGTGCGGCCCGCGAGATATTCGCTCGTGAAATCGTTGATGACTTCGCGCTCGAAGCGTTCGAGATAGTTGATCGTGTAATGTGGGATGGCGAGCTTGTCCGCAACGCGCTTGGCGTCGTGGGCGGCGTCGAGGGTGCAGCACGCTTTGTCGCTGTGCTCACGGCCCTCGCCGGAGGCAACGCGCATCGTCATCGCGACCACGTCATAGTCTTGTTCGACAAGTAGAGCCGCAGCAACGGAGCTGTCCACGCCGCCACTCATGGCTACAATTACGCGTTGTGAGTTGGTGCTCATCTTATGGGGCATCCAGGATAACGATTGAGCCCCATAGTATGCCTATTGGGCGTGACTCAGTGCTAGGCGGTGTCTTCGGTCACTTCGCCGGTGGCGAGCCAAGCGGCACATTCGGGGCCGAGCTGGTCGATCGCCGTCTGCTCGTACAGCGCGACGTCTTCGTCCGTTAACGAATCTTTCCACCGACCGTTGGTGCCTTTGTTGATGAATGAATCGCCGCCGCCGGTCCAGA
>JAJDAB010000256.1 GCA_029262095.1 Candidatus Hydrogenedentota bacterium | reverse complement strand
TCGGCTTGTGTAATCGGGATGTCTTTGTTTAGGCCGTAGTAAAGCGCGCCAATGGCAATGCCGATATGTAACACCGCGGACACACCAATCGCTGGCCGGAGTGCCCCGGATTTTTGACGCGCATGCCAGAGTTGGTCATATCGATTAATCATGGGTTAGCTGTGAGTTCTGAACGACACGGTCGCTCGCTAGATTTGAGGAGCCATCGCCGCTATATGGTTGACGAATCATCATGATGTACCACATATTCTTATACTGTCAAACGGGACTACAACCTATTGCGCTTCGGATAGGATTATCGAATAATCCCCAGACGTGCCTATTTGGTTGCATCGCCATTTACGCATATGGGACATTGACGGCGATTACTTGATAGTATCGGGCAGATTTTACGTTGTTTTGCCCGCCCAATTGGGCGTCCATGCCCGATAGTTGGACGAACGTCATATATGGACCTTTGTCCGGAGTCACCTGAATTAGCATGCAACCCTTGCTCCTTATATCCGCGGATCGGCCCCACTACGGGAAAGCGCTTGTGCGCCGGTATGCCTTGTGGATGGCGTGGTATGTATTGGGGGTTTGGGCACTTTGGTCGCTTGGGTTTGAAGCGATCTACCGGCATCCGACGCCGTTTTACGCGTTCTATTTCCCCGCGATACGGCAGATTAGCAACATCAGTTTGTTGCTTGCGCTTGGCTGGTTGGCTTACCTGGTGCCGACGCTATTCCTCTATCCGCGTTCGCGAAAGGCGTCATCGGCAATTCTTCGTTTGGCCGGGTTTACGTTGTTGTGCGGAGTCACGGTTTACTTTTTCGTGATCGAAGCGAGCCGCCTCGGCGTGACTCCAGTCGAATATGGCCAGGCGTTTTGGAGGACACTCCGTTGGCAGTTGTTGCCGTGGGCGGTGTTCTTTGTATTCGCGGCGGTCTGGTGGCAGAGCGTTCGAAAGATCGGCTGGTTGCGCGCGGAGTACACAAAACGTCAAACGGGCTTTTTTCTGGCTGGGTGCTCGATCTTCGCTGCAACGTTTGCGGCGGCGGTTGCGTGTCTCGATGGTGGAACGTCTGGCATTTTTTCTGCGTTCAGCCGACACGGGTATGAATACGTCACCGATATCGGCGTCGGCGGATCGATCCGGGGACTATTCAAGGACTACGTCTCGATGCATCCATACTTGTCGATGCATTCCAAGGTGCATCCTCCTGGACCCGTCGCGATATATTGGTTGTTCTCCTATATCGTAGGACGCAGTCCGGAAGCGTTGTCGATCGCGACCATCGTCGCCGGAAGTCTGTCAGTGATTCCGTTATTTTTTTGGGTACGTGATATGGCGGGTGAGTACACCGCCCGCACGTTCGCGCTCTTGTTTCCAATCGTCCCGACGATCACATTGTTCACCGCAACCAGTGCGGACATTGTGTTCATGCCGTTTACGGCCATTGGTCTTTTATTCTTCTGGCGCGCGATACACGGCAGCGGCGTGCGTGCATGGGCGTACGGATTGGCGGGCGGCGTGGTTTATGGGGTGATGTCGTTGATCTCATTTAACCTGCTGATTGTGGGTGCATTCTTTGGATTCGTTGGCCTGTGGCGGATGACCGATTCGAATTTTCGACTGGCGGTCGTGCGTACCGCGGCTACCATGATTGTGACATTCTTAGCATTTCATATTGGAATTTGGGCGTGGTCCGGCTTCGATATATTCGCCTGTTTCGAGGCGTCGTATGGACAGTTTGCGACGGACCAAATGCATCTTGAGCAAATCGATCCACGGTGGCCGGGGTGGGCGTGGCGGTTGGCCAATCCGGTTTGTTGGCTGTACTTCTTTGGCATTCCGGTTTCGATGTTGTTCATTTGGCGCTTGCGTTGGCCCAGTGGGGATTCGCGAGGGCTCATGATTTGCAGTGCGTTGACGCTTGCAGTGCTGAGCGTTCTCTATCTCGCCCGAGGTGAGGGCGAACGTTCGGCGATGTATATTGTGCCCTTCGCTGTATTCCCCGCGGCACATTTGTTGCAAGAGTTGGGGGCACGATCGCGATCCTACAGGCCTCTGCTCGCAACAGTGGCGTTTCTGGCGTTTCAGTGTTGGGTGACCGAAGCATTCCTCTTCACGTATTGGTAGAAAGTCCCGCAGATCATGTGGCAAGACAAAACAGTATCGGTCATATTTCCTACATACAATGAGAAGGAATCGATTCGCGCGGCGATCGATGATTTCTTTGCGAATGGATATGTGGACGAAATCGTGGTGGTGAACAACAACGCCGCGGAGGGTACCGATGACGAGGTAAAGCCCACCAATGCGCGGTTGGTTCACGAGTCTGCCCAAGGGTATGGCAACGCGATTTGGCGTGGCCTCCATGAGGCGACCGGGGACTTGCTGATTCTCGCGGAGCCGGACGGTACATTCTCCGGGCATGACGTCATGAAGATGTTGGCGTATTCGGAGGATGTTCCGGTGGTGTTTGGCACGCGCACGCAACGTGAGTTTGTGTGGGAAGGCGCGAACATGGGGTTCTTGCTGAAGTTCGGAAATTGGGGCGTCGGCAAACTGGTGGAATTTTCGTTCAACACGACGCTGCTGACGGATGTGGGTTGTACGATGCGGCTGTTTCACCGTGAGGCGTATGAGAAAATCGCGCCGCAGTTTTCGATCGGTGGTTCGGCGTTTGGTCCGCAACTGTTGTTGTTGACCATCCTCAACGATCTACCGTTCATTGAGATTCCGGTGAACTATCGCAAGCGGGTGGGCGAGTCTTCGGTCACGGGAAACAAGTTTCGGGCCGCGTTGTTGGGTATGGAGATGATCTTGATGATTCTGCGGTACCGGCTAAAATCGTGGTTCGGATGGCGGCCGCCTGCCGGTGCAAATCCGTATGCGCCGGAGGCCTCACCCTAAACCCTCTCCCGACGGAGAGGGGTGACGACTAAGAACCATTTCTCATGTTCTAGCGTTAACGCTAGATGACTTCAGATGCATTGTTCACGATGCGATTAATGACGCCGTACTCTAGCGCTTCTTCCGAAGACATCCAAAAGTTTCGATCACTATCCAGCTTGATCTTGTCGACGGGTTGACCCGTTTCATCGGCCAGCATTTTGTTGATGCGTTCGCGAATCTTTAGAATTTCTTGCGCTTCAATGCGAATGTCTTGGAGATGACCGCCCGCACCACCCATGGGTTGATGCAACAGGAATCGCGTATTGGGAAGCGCCATACGATTCTCTCTAAGCGCACCAAACAGAATGGGTACGGCAATGCTTGCGACCCAGCCCGCACCGATGCTGTACACGGGCGATTTTACGAAATGCATCATGTCGTGAATCGCGTAGCCCGAATCGACGTGGCCACCGTTTGAGGTGATAATCATCTTGATGGGCTCGTTCGAATCATTATCGAGTATCACCAACTGAGAAATGATTTTCTCTGCCAGATCTTGATCGACTTCACCCGCGAGCACGATCGTCCGCGACTTGATCAGCAGTTCTTGGCTGCCGCTTTGTTTCTTCTCGTCGTCGTCCTCTTTGTCTTTGTTCAAGTTGATTATGGACTGCTCGTGCATGGACACGTATGGATCTCCCTTGGGTGCCTACCCGGATGTGGCGGTTTAAGGTGACGGTAACCGCAGTGCTGACGGAGCCGTGAAATAGCGCACGACTGGCAATATTGTGCCGTGTTCAGTGGGTCTGAATCAAGGCAGCCAGATAAACACGGCTGGTTCATCGGGTGCCGTTTGAGGAAAAGGCTCGGCGAGCAAAACGTCCGGTTGACCGTCCGCCGAAAAAGTGATGGTGGCGATCGGCGTTATTGGGTCGTCGCTGGATCGCAAGGTTACTTGCCAACTAGCATCGAACGGAAGGGCCGCGATTTGCCAGGCGTCATCCGGCCATTGCGGTGGCGTGGTCAGTAACAGGTTCGGTGTCTCATGGAAAGCGCCCGCGCGGGAGACAGCCGATATCGCGGTCACCCACACCCTTCGAGGATCGCGCCGTACGGTGACGGTGGCGGGCAACCATGAGCGGTCGACATCTTCGGGAGCGGGAACGACGTGTGCGCCCACGAGGTTGAAGAGCGCGATCAGTTCGGCCACGCTCCAATCGCTAAAGTCGATGAAGGGCCGAATGTCCTGGAATAGAAACGCCGCCGCGTTTTCCAACGGCGCTCGATCAATATCTTCATAAATTGGGTTCGCATCGGATATTCGTAAGCGCAGCGACGATTCGGCGGCTTCGGCATCGCTGATGGCACTCAAGGTCCGCTCATAGGCGATTCCCCGGCCGTCCTCCGGCAGTGCGGAAACAACGTCTCGGAAATGGTAGAGAAGGGTGTCGATGGCGTTAGCTGACGGAATTGGTCGACGTCCGCCGTGCGTCCCGCCGCCCCGCGATAGGCGAACCGCCCAGGCCGCAGCGGCATCCGGGCGGCCAAGGTCTAGCGCCACTTGCGAGGACCAATATTCTTGAATGCCACTATCGCCCGTTCGTTGATTCCAGAATTCTGATCGTTGGATGACGCGGTCCAGCGCATGGGCGTCATAGTCAGCGATCAACGCTTGGGCGTAGTTGCGACCGTCGTGTGGATTGGTTTGATCGACGAAAACGGCGTTCACGGCGATATACGGGACGAGCGCAACGGCTGCATAGGAACCAAGTCGTTGACGAGACACTACCGGGGCCGCACGTTTATCTCGCATGGCGTATCCTGCGGCGAGCGCAGCGGCCCACGCGTACCAGGCCATCACTTCGATGCCCGCAACGCAGAACGTAACAGCCATTGCGATAATGGGCGCGGCAATGAACTCATATTGGCCGTCAGGTTTTCGTTCGCGTTCCACCAACACCTTGGCTCCAATTCGTGCGAGCAACCATACGGTCACGCCGCCGAGTATCCAATGAGACAGCGTAATCGACCACCAGCCGGACGGGCTTGCCTGGAGTTGTGCGATCACTCCAGCGCAGTGAAGAATCAATGCGGCGACCATCACTAGAAAACCGAGTATCGGAAGTGCGCGATTGCGTTTCGTCCGATATGCGATCGCTGCCCACAATAGTGTGCCGGTGAACAGCGTAATTGCTGCGTTAGGCAAACTCCCCGACATTGCGCTCGCAGCGTCGAGTAGACGCGACGATTCCAGGAGGTTCGCGGGGATCACATACGCGGTTGGCCAACCATATCCCGCGCGGTAAACCAGATCCGCTACTCCGGCGACCAGGCACCCCACCGCGCTCCATGTGAGCCAGTGTTCGATCGTGTCGCGTTGACGCGCGAAGTGAACGGTCGACAGAAAAAGGACTGCTATTCCGGCTATCCGAGGTGCGTCGTTTACCTGAAAGGCGATGGCAATCGTTGAGATGAGTGCTGCAGGCCAAAGTAGTTCGAACGAGACTCGTGGGATTCGATAGAGGGCAAGGTCGATTAGCCATAGAAGCACGATCACAGCGCCGGAAAGGTTAACGATCGTGAGTCCCGTCAGCGGAACGTGTTGATAAATGCCGAGCGGCCACGCGCAAGCAATGACGCCCATCATCGCGTATGCAACTCGAAAAAGAATGGGCCTCACGGCGAGGCGTCCTGAACATGTTCTGATGGCGTCGGAGATTCGACCATGGACGATGTGACGATGCCTGCAACACTAACGATTGTCGTTGCGGCGAGGAACAGTAACAGGATCAGGAACGCTAGGCGGCGTTCACGGCGCATCCGCTGGAGCGGGTTGAGGATGCTCTCGTCGTCGGGCGGGGCTGTAGTCAACGTCGATCCACTTTCGCACGGAGTTAATAAGCCAGATGCCGTCGGCCTCGTCCAAGTCACGTGGATAAATCACACGCTCGACAATGCGTTTCGAATCAAGTAGCTGATCGCGCATGACGCCGGGCAACAAACCGCATTCTACCGGAGGTGTGCATAGCGAGTCGCCTAGGCGCACGACCAAATTCGCGCAAGTACTTTCCGTAAGCTGGCCGTGTTCGTTCACAAGGAGTACGTCGTCGCAATCGGGCCGCGACGCCAAGGCCCGTTCGTAGACCGCGCGATGTGTGGTTTTGTGATAGAGGAACCGGTCGCCACGGTTCACCGGTTCGGCGGCGATCGCGATTTTCATGCAACGCGTGAGCGCGATAGGTTCTGCCCCAATATGAATATCGCCCGCCCAACTCACGAGCAAACGAACTTTGTGCGGACTCTTGGCCCACTCGTTCGAGCGACGGGTCAGCGACGTGCGCAGCGTGCCCGTATCGACCGGAATACCGAAATACCGTGCTGATGCTGCGAGGCGATCTAGGTGGTCATCGAGTAGGTAGAACTCGCCATCGAACAGGAGCGATTCTAACAAGTCGAACTCAGGCTGGCGGTAATACAGGATAGCGGCCTTGGCTTCACACTCATCGAATTCGTCTAGGGGCGCGGAGTCCCAGGTAATCCCGCTGCCGACATGGTAGCGGGCGGTGCCGAGGTCGCTGTCGATGGTCATCGTTCGGATGGCCACGTTGAACTCTGCGGTGCCATCGGGTTTCCAGAAGCCGAGTGTGCCGCAGTAGGCGCCGCGCGGCTCGGCCTCGAGTTCTCGAATGCGTTGCATGGTCCGCATTTTCGGCGCACCGGTGACCGATGCGCACGGAAACACGGCCGCAAGTATCTCGGGAACCGAACGCTCCGTGCGCGCGGATACAGTCGATGTCATCTGCCATACGGTTCGGTATTGTTCCACCGCGAATAGATCATCAACCGTAACGGTGCCGGATTCAGCGATGCGGCCGAGATCGTTTCGAATCATATCCACGATCATCACGTTTTCGGCGCGGTCTTTTTCCGAGTCGCGCAGATCATCGGCAAGCGACAGGTCTTGAGCGTTCCAAAGTCCGCGCGGACGCGTACCTTTCATTGGGCGCGATGTGATGACGCCGTCCTCGAGCCGGAAAAAGAGTTCGGGCGACGCGGACACGATTTGATATCGCCCTATGTCGGCATAGGCTGTGTGGCCGCCGCCTTGAGCAGTTCGCAGTGATGTGTACGCAGCATATGGATCGCCCTCGAATGTGGCGTCGGAGGGATACGTGAAATTGACCTGATACGTTTCGCCCCCGGCGATCCATTCGCGAATCAGGCTTAGCGCGGCGCGGTAGTCGCTTTTGGCGATTGCCGCGCGCCAAGCGCCGAAACGAAATGAACTCTGTTCACCGTCAGTCGGTTTCGTCTCGGAGAGCACGTCGAATGCGGCCATCCAGACGAGTGGCCGATCGCCAAGGGAGTGGCATTGGAGCGCGGAATCGAATGCTGGCGCGGCTTCATAGGCAATAAAGCCTGCGACAATTTGGCCGCGCGAGACGCACGCATCGGCTTCGGCTAGGGTTGGAAGAACTTCATCGAGTGAACGCGCGACGTATACAGCTTCTGCGTTGTGCAACGCGAGTTGCGCGGTGCTCGATTGATAGACGAAATCCGGTTTCGGCATTGAAGGGGCTCGCAGATAGTAGTGGAAATTAGTCTACCAGGGGCTTGGACGCGGAGGAAACGCGGAAAAAGCGATGGGCGTTTTCGGTCGTCTGACGAGCGAGCACCTCGGGGTCGTCGCCGCGTGCGGTGGCCACCGCTTCGAGAGTGTATTGAACGAATGGGGGCTCGCATCGTTTGCCGCGGCGAGGTTGTGGGGCGAGATAAGGGGCGTCGGTTTCGACCAGTAAGCGGTCCGATGGCACAACGCGTGCAGCTTCGCGAAGCGGTTCCGCTTTAGGAAATGATACGTTACCGGCGAAGGAAATATAGCAGCCTAACACCACGCACCGTTCAGCGAACGACGCATCACCGGAGAAACAATGCATGACGATGTCCGGTACAGTCTTGCAATGGTCGGCCATTATCGCCAAGGTGTCATCCGCCGCGTCGCGTGAATGAATAACGACCGGCAGTTGAAGTTCGGCCGCGAGTTCTAGCTGGCGATTGAACGCACGGTGCTGGGCGGGCACATCTTCGCCGCCCAAATGATAGTCAAGTCCGATTTCGCCAATGGCGATCACGCGATCATGCGCTGCAAGTTCACGGAGCGAGGCAATTCCAGCGTCATCCACCGTTTCGGGGTAGTAGGGATGAACACCAACCGCCGCGTAGATTCGGTCTCGTGTAATGTCGAGGCCCGCGCGGCTTGAAGGGAGATCGTCACCAATAACGACGCACCATTCCAACGCCGCTAACGTGCGCGCGATGGTCTCTTCACGGTCGTCGCTAAATTTAGCGTCTTGCAAATGACAGTGTGTGTCGACGAGGGTCATTCGCTGGAGGATGGCTTGTCGCCGCCTGAACCCTTGTCACCACCTCCGCCGCCCCGCCCGCGGCGTGATCGACGTCTACGCCGCCGACCGGTGCTGGGCTTCTTATCGCCGTCTGCATCATTCTTTGTTTCAGGACTCGTTTCGCCCTCTGCACTTTGCTTCACTTCGGGCTTTTCTGTTTGCGATGGAACAGGCGCTTCGCGATCAACCGGGGTGGTTCTCGCGGAGACCACGGGTTCGGGTGATTCCGCGATGGCGGCTTCGGCTTCCACTTCGGCTTCCGCTGCAGCCTCGTTTTCGACTTTCTTCTCGGCTTCGCGCATGCGGTCAACGGCGACTTGTACGGCAGATCGGCGCATGTTTTCGTCTGGCGAGATATCCGAGGGTTTTGGTTTTGCCCTACGTTTTTCCTGCTGATACATATCATTTTCGTAGGCCAGGCAACAGAGTAACCGACCGCATTGACCACTGATTTTCGTCGGATTGAGTGACAAGTTCTGCCGTTTGGCCATTTTCATGGAGATGGGCTTGAATTCGCGAAGGAACGTGGAACAGCACAGCTCACGACCACAGATTCCGAGTCCGCCCACAATTTTCGCTTCGTCGCGTACTTGAATGTGGCGCAATTCGATTCGAGTCTTGAACTGTTGTGCAAGGTCGCGCACGAGTTGCCGAAAGTCTACGCGGTCTTCGGCTGTGAAATAGAAAATCAGTTTCTGTTTGTCGAACGTAAATTCAGCGTCGACGAGTTTCATGCGTAGTTTTCGTGCGGCGATTTTTTCTTTGCAAACCCGTTTGGCTGTGGCTTCGTCTTCCAGAATTCTTTGATACGTGGATTCGTCGTCGTTCGACGCCTTGCGCAACACTTTCATCTTGTATCGCTTTTCCATCCCAACCGGACAGGCTTCAGGCGGAAGGATACAGGTGCCATATTCCATACCGCGATCGCTCTCCACGACGCAGTCGTCGTGGCGGCGCAACTCAACGGTTTCGCTGAGAAACGTGAATACGCGCGTGGGTTTTCGTAGTCGTATCAAAACGGTCTGCATGGGAGCGGTCTATACCTCCGTGGCGGATGAGCCGAGTTGCACAAACAAGTGCCGGAACACCCTATCTTCATTTACATACCGTTCAAGATACGTGCGCGCTTGTTCAATCGCGCGGATGCGACCGGATGTGTCGTCCGCCGCAGGTTCTTGCAATGTACTCAATCGGTCCTTGTTCCAAACGCGATCGACACCGCCGCCTGCGGCCAATACCAGTTCGTCACGGTACCACGTTTGGAACAGGTAGAGGTAATCGTCGACGCTTCGTTTGAAGGCGGCCTGGACGCGTGCGGCGTCGTTTTCGGCTTGTCGCGCACGGTCTTCCTTGCCAATTTCAGAGGCATCGCGCGGGTCGGGTTGGACCATGTCATTCTCGAGAGCCTTCTTGAGTTCGTCAAGGTGATGTTTAAAAAGATCGGCGACGCGCATCGGGCTTTCGCCGGCACGGAGGCGATCGACGAGCTCCAGCACGACCCCTCGTTTGTCCGTGTCGACAAGGTCGAACGCCCGCGAGACTTGGCCTTCCGCGAGGCGTGCGATGGCTTCCACTTGATCGTCGGGCACGTCGCGATCGCGTTTGAGGATTGTCGCGACGGTCGCGGGGCGCAACGCGCCAAATCGAATGGGTTGGCATCGGGATCGAATGGTCGGCAGGAGCTGGCGGGGATAGCCCGTAATGAGAAGAAAAACGGACGGCCCCGGCGGTTCCTCCAGTGTTTTCAGAAAGTGGTTTTGCGCGGTGACGTTCATGCGATCGGCGTCTTCAAAAATAAACGCGCGCTGGGCCGCTTCGAATGGACGTAGCGACGCGAGTTCGTTGACCTCATCAATCTCCGCTGTCTTAATCTCGCGGGACTTGTCCGTCGGCGCGATCAGTTTTACGTCGGGATGATTGCCGTGATCCGTCTTCCGGCACGGTAGACAATCGCCGCAAGCACCGTCGGTGGGCGACGCGCAATTCAGGGCTTTGACGAACTCGTAGGCCGCAAGCCGCTTCCCCACGCCCGCTGGTCCCCAAAGCAGGAGGCCGGCCGGGACGCGTTGGCGCTCTACGATTCTGCGCAGGAGCCGAACCGCGACCGCTTGGTCCTGAATTGTGGCGAAACTCAACGCACTCGTTCCACGACCGGGGAGACGTGCGACCAGATGGACTGGGCCACGGTCTCCGCGGACGGCAATGCGTCAATTACTTTGACGCGTTCGGGTTCTTGTTCAGCAATGCCGAGAAATCCTTGGCGCACGCGCGCGTGAAACTCGAGGGCTTCGCGTTCAATGCGGTCGGGCTCTCCGGCTTTCGCCGCGCGGGCGAGGCCATCCTTTTCCGGTAAATCAAGTAACAAGGTAAGGTCGGGCATACACCCTTGTAAAGCGAACCGATGAAGCCAATGAATGTCCGCGTCGTCAATGGCGCGGCCGGCCCCCTGGTAAGCAGTAGTCGAATCGGCGAACCGATCGCACAGGCATATACGGTCTGCCTCTAGTTCACGCTGGACGATTTCCGCGGTGTGTTGGGCCCGGTCGGCGGCGTAGAGCAAGACTTCGGCACGCGAATCGAGCGCCGTGTTCTTCGGATTCAGTACTATTTTTCGAATCGATTCGCCGATGCGGGTGCCGCCGGGCTGGCGCGTAATGGTTGTTGGAAGGTTTAGGGATTCCAGCCTCGTCCGCAACAATTCGATTTGCGTGGACTTGCCGCTGCCTTCGATGCCCTCAAAAGTGATGAGTAAACCGTTCAAGTTGAATCCCCGTTGTTTTCGTCAAAAGCGTCCAGGCGGGCTTGCCGCCCTGCTTCGAACAGTTGGTCTAAGCCATTCGCGTCTTCTTCCGCGACGGCGTCTTTGAATTCTTGGAGTGTGGCGATGAGATCATCGAGTGTACTCGAAACCGATTCGGCGTTAGTCAGGCAAATATCTCGCCACAATTCGGGCCTACCGGCGGCGACTCGCGTGATGTCCCGTAGCCCGCCACCCGCGAATGGCCGGATACCCCGCTGGTTCCGAGTCAGCATCGCGACTGCTGCAGCAGCGATGTGCGGAACGTGGCTGGTGCGCGCGAGCAGGTGATCGTGTTCAGCCGGGTCGACATCAACTGTGATCGCGCCTATCGATTCCCAGAGGTCGTGGACTGTTGCACACGCAACATCGTCGAGATTGGGTGCGGATTCCACAAGTACATACCGGCCCTCGTACAAATTGGACGCCGCATGTTCCGGCCCGAAACTTTCGGAACCGGCCATCGGGTGGCTTCCGATAAAGCGCCGTGGTTTTTGCCACGTGCTTGCCGCGTGATCGCAAATCGTCCTTTTCGTACTCGTCACGTCGGTGACAATGGCATTTGGTGACGCATGATCCCTTACGCAATCGAGCATTTCGGGAACGAATCCGGCGGGAGTGCAAATGACGATCAGATCAGCATCGAGTATCGCGTCCTTCGGATCGAGATGGCCGCGATCGATTGCGGATCGTTCGAGCGCAATATCGAGACTGGATTGGCGGCGTCCGACGCCGTGCACGACTTGCGCGAGGCCGCGTTGCTTCATGGCCAGGCCCAACGACGCGCCGAGCAAGCCGGTTCCAATAATGGCAACGGACTGGAACCGTGCGGTCACGCGTCCCCCTGTGCAGCGGCAATGGCTTCGGGCAACGTAAAGGCATTGGTGTACAGCGCGCGCCCGATGATGACTTCGTCGACCCCCGCCGATTCGAGTGCGCTGACTGCACGCACATCGTCGATCGTGGACATGCCGCCCGACGCCGTTACCGGAATCGCAGCACACTCGGCCACGGCGCGCGTGGTTTCCAAATTTGGGCCTCGTAGCATACCGTCGCTCAGAATATCGGTGTAGATGATTCGTGCCGCGCCCGCGTCAGCCACTTGTTTTGCAAATGGGATTGCGCTGGCGTCGGACACTTCTTTCCAGGCGCTCACGGC
>JAJDAB010000255.1 GCA_029262095.1 Candidatus Hydrogenedentota bacterium | reverse complement strand
TTGTGGCCTGCGACGTTCATGTGGCAGCTTCTGAATTGGTGCGTGATCGGCCGGGGAGGAGCCGTTGGATATTGCGTCCCTATCGGGATTTTCGTCAGGCGCGCATCGCGTATCAACGAACCAACTCGGGATCGGCTGAGGGTGACTCGTTAACGGGGCGTACGTCTTGTCGCGCCGGGACGTACGTACTATTTATTGAACGTGTTCTTCACGGCTCAAAATATCGATCTCCAACTTCAGACCTCACTGTTACAATAGACGATATATCCGTCACCGTGCCGGGTCAGCTCCCCGATTATGACGGCGGATGGGCGTGGGTTCGCGCGGGCGAATTCGTTCAGTTGCGGGATGGACTATTGAAGTTCGAAGTGTCGGCCAACTGGTCGGGCAATTACGCAGAAGAACAAGCCGCATTCAGCCGGATCGCGCTCGTGCGCCGTTCGGATGAGAAGACGGCTGTCTCTGAACCCGTTTTCAGACGTATATCGATAGACACTTTTCGGGAATTTGAGAACAAAATCGCAGTCCGTGTGCCCGAAGCCGATTGGATTGGCGCGAGTATTTCGATTGGATCGGACTGTTTAAACGTGGAACTTCCTCTGAATTGATGACTATGAATTGAGGCGTTGGCCCGTGAATGAGCAAGAAGTCGACCCGATAACGAATCGAACTCAAACGAAACGCGGTACGCCGGATCTTAACCCGTGGTCTGAGGCGTTGCTGTTCGCCGCGATTATTCTAATCGCGCTCGCACTGCGATTGCACAACATCGAACGCGATCCGCTTTGGTACGATGAAGTCTCCATGGCCAACTTGTGCAGCGACTTCACCCTCGACGTATTCATCAACGTAGTCCCTGCGCCGCCGGTGTATTGCGTCTTTCTAAAGTATTGGTTACTACTTTCTCATGCCGAATGGTGGATCCGGCTGCACGCGATCATCATGGGGACGATGACAGTGGGCATCGGGTTCGCCGTCGGACGGCATCTCGCCGGTGCGCGCGGGGCGGTGCTTTCCGGATTTGCTCTAGCGATTGCGCCGATCCTAGTTTTCTACAGCCGGGATGCGAAATTTTATTCGTGGGTCACGTGCCTAGGCCTGCTCGTCATGTACTCCGCGATCCGTTCCACAAGTGCGCGTCGCCCCCGGTGGTGGCTGGTGGCTTACGTTGTTAGTGTCGTAGTTCTTCTCCATACCCATCAACTGTCCGCATTCTTTATGGTCGCGATAAATATCGCTTTTGTAGCTGTGTACGTCAGAGGGGCTGCGGGCCTTGTTCGATGGGCGATTGCGCAATGTTGTGCCGTTGCAATTACGATTCCGTACATCGTTGTGCAAGGCCTTCACATTCAACGAATAGAAAGCAAGATATTCTGGGCGCTCGTGCCCGAGCCGCGTTCTCTTATTGTCACGGCGTACAACTTAATTACTGGCTACGCGACCGTCGAGTGGGTCCGCCTTTTGGCGTTGCTGGTCGTCGTTTCCGCGGCGGCGGTCTATTTCAATCACACAAGTCGCCGAACGCGTGACGGCACATTCCTAATACTTGCGGCCATTTTGAATGTCGTAGTACTATATGTATTTAGCCGAACCGCTCAATGGTCGCTATATGTCGATCGCTACATGATTGGTTCGAGTGCGCCCATACTGATTGTCGCGGCTTGCGGCGTCGCTGTTATGCGAACGACAATATTGCGCGGCATCTTTGTTTGCGCGTTTTTGGCGTCCGTGTCGTTTGCCTTGAGTGATTTGTATGCGTACCGATTTCTGCCGGACCGCAAAGAGCACGAAGGCGTATCGCGTACTTTTGATACACGTGGGATGGCAGCACTGATCAACCGGCTGAGCCGAGATGACGACCAGATTTGGCATTCTTGGTGGTTGGCCTATCCCCAGCTCGGGTGGTACGTATTAGACTTGCCGCACTATCTTCTCGATGTGGGTGATATGAACGGGCGCGACATGACGTTGTTCGGGTCGGAGGCTGAACAGCGAGCGTATGGCATGCAGGCAATGGAGCTTGACGAGCTCGGCACTGACGCGCTTGAACGGGTTTGGCTAATCGTTCCCGAGACAGGTGCGTACAGTTTCCCCGGACTGGACCCGGGGGTTATCCCTTGGCTTGAGGAACGGGGCACCTTACTTCGTGTCGACCGATTCGGCGGCCGCTACACGCCGACAACGGTCTACTTGTTTGACTGTTCAGGCAGTGACGGCGTCTCCGAACCAGATTGTCCGGTCGCGTACCTACCAATGCAGACCGGTCCGGTGCAGACTCCAGCGGTTGCTCCTCCGGAAGCCATTGTCACGCTTGAGCGGACGCAGTTTGATACTTTCAATGTCGCTGAATCGGGCTCGTATACGAATATCCGTGTTGAGAATGCGATGCGCCGGCCGGCACAATTTAGCGTCGAAGTCGCGACCGCCGACGCGATGCTTGCTGCTGCTTCCTTTCGACGCGACAAATTGGCCGACAGCGCATGGCGTATTCGCGCGTTTCGCGATCACCACCGCGCGCGCATCAGCGCTCGGTTGGAGACGAAAAGTGACGAGACGTTTGTTGACGACACGATGTCGATAACGATCTCGCTCGAAGTTGGCGAGTACCACGTCTTTGTTGAACGCGTGTTGAACGGACCCAATTACTTGTCTTCTGTTATGCCTATAAATCTGGTTGTTGGTTCGACTACATTGGCGGTCCCCACGGAGCGGGCCGATCACGCCGGCGGTTGGGGGTGGGTACGTGTTGGAACTTATTCACATTTCGATGCTGGCGATGTGTCCCTTCAATTGCGCCCAGACGCTGACGCCGCCACGGGCGAGTCGTTCGCTATTTGGAGTCGGATCTTGTTCGACCGACTCGACTCTTCAGGCAGTCTAATCGCCGAAAACGCGGCACCGGTGTTTCACCGCGATATCCGGCTCGAACCTGGCGCGTCGTGGGAATCGCCCATTCCTTCAAGTTGGATTGATACTAATATAAGCGCCATCGTTTCCGAGCGGGAGAACGTTGCGGTCGTTCGGTTGACACCGGGGGCCGGTCGGGACGTTAACGCAAATAGCCCAGCGCCTTGAGGTGCTCGGTGGTCGTTTCGTCCAGCACCTTGAATTCCGGATCTGCGACAAACACGGGATGTTTTTGATTCTGCTCACGGTGACGATCCAATACATGGCGCAATCGTATGACTTTGTTTGGATTCTTGAGCGCAACGTCGTCTCGTTCTCCGGGATCCGTATTCAAGTCGTAGAGACGTACTGAATCAGCGGCTTCGTCCACGATAAGCTTCCAGTTGTCATCAACGACGGATCGCTGTGATAGGGTCACGAAGGGGCGCTGCCCCACGGCACGAGAAAAGGCGGGTTCAGAGCGATCAGAGTCGGAAGTGGTGAACGGATACAAATTCCTGCCTTGCCAGTTTGGGTCGGGTTCGAATTGCAGAATACTCGCAAGTGTCGGCAATACGTCGACCAACTCCACATTGCTGTCGATTGTCTTGTGCCCCGCCCCCGGTAGCATCATTATCAACGGCACGTGAATCAGCTCTTCGTGCAAAGTGTGGCCGTGTCCAAGGCCGCCGTGCTCCCAGAACTCCTCACCATGATCGGCGGTAAAAATAATGACCGTGTCTTCATGCAGTTTCCCGATCGACTGAAGCCGGACGAAGAGGCGCTTCAGGAAATTATCCAGGTAATAGGCCTCGCCGTCGTACAAATACCGAATGCGTTCGCGTCCGGATGTCGCAAATGGCGCAAACTGGCGTGGTTCGTCTAGGTTCAGGAACTGATGGGAAAAAACGTCCGCGTAGTAGTCGAGATAGAGGTCGACGTTACGTGCCTCCCACGGTTGGATGGGCGGCGCGGTGCCAAATTGCATTTCGGTGGCGAGATGAAATTCGTACGGATCGTGCGGATCAAAATAGTGAACGTACAAGAAGTACGGTTCTGTTACAT
>JAJDAB010000254.1 GCA_029262095.1 Candidatus Hydrogenedentota bacterium | reverse complement strand
CTGTCCAACAAGTCTGTGACCCAGAGCGTGCCTCGGCCTTTGGTCGCGAGGTAATGTTCGAGAATGCGGCGGGTCTCCTGGGCGCGGTCGTTGTAGACGTTCATGAACGCCATGCTGGACTCGTAGCCCAAGCGCTTGGCTAACCGCTCAAGGGTTTCCGGGTCCTTGGGTAATGCATGCCGTTGTTGGCTGCCTTCGATTTGGATTCGGTGTTCAACTTCGCGCATAAACGTGTAGTTTCGGATAAGTGAGTCGGCTTCGAACGGCGTCAGAATGTGGCGTTCGCCTAGTGCCATGATTGCGTCGATGGTGTGCGACGCGCGCAGTTCCGTGATGCGTCCGCCGTTGAGCAATTGAAGAATCTGAATCGTAAATTCAACGTCGCGAATTCCGCCGTGCCCGAGTTTTACTTCCGTATTCGTGGTGCCGTCCTTTTCCAGACGCGCTTCCATCTGTGTTTTGATTTGGCGGATAGATTCCAGTGTTTCATCGTCAAAGAATTTTGGAAAAACGAATGGACGTGTCTCCGCCACGAACGCTTCGCCCAACGCCATATCGCCAGCGATGGGCCGCACTTTGATGAGTGCTTGCCGTTCCCATGCTTGCCCTGTTTGTTCGTAATACGTGAGCGCGCTATGCAAACTCACGGCGAGCGGCGCCATGTGCCCGTGAGGACGTAGCCGCATATCGACTCGAAAGACACGGCCTTCTACGGTCTCTTCGTTTAGGTATTTGAAAATTCGTTCGCCCAGCCGGTGAAAAAACTCATGGTTGCTGAGCGAACGACCGGAGGCGCCGGGTGTCTCACCCTCGTCCGAGAACAAGAAGATAAGGTCGATGTCAGAACTGAAGTTGAGTTCGCGACCGCCCAGCTTGCCCATGCCCAACACCACGAATTGCGCTGGCCCGTTCTCGGTTCTCGGCTCGCCGTGCATGGAAACGAGCTCTTCACGCGCCCATCGCCACGCAGCGTCCGCAGTCGCGTCTGCGAGGTTGGCGAGGTCCAACGCGACTTCGCGCAAAGGCGCGTGTGCGACAATGTCGCGTGCAGCGATACGCAGAATCTCGCGTTGCCGAAACACGCGAATGGCCTTCACCCGATCGTCTATCGCATGCGCGTCTTCCTGTAATCGCGTGGATAGCTCTTCAACCGACGGCGTTCGTTCGAGGTCAAGATCGGCCAACCACGGGACAAATTCCGGGCGACGCCCGATGATGATGGAGAGGAATTCGCTTTGGTCGAGGACGGTAAGGAGTAGCCGTGCGTAGTCCGGTGACGATGCAAGCCGTTCCCAGTCACCGTTCAAGTCGCCCGTGCCATCGAGATAATGTTCGAGTCGCGTGATCGTGGTTTCGGGATCGGCGCACGGTTCGAGCGCGGCCGTGATGTGTTCCCGAGCGTCATTTTTGTGGCCGTTGACCAATCCCTCGATACGGTTTAATAGCGTGCTACTAACTGTCATTTAGGCGGGTGCCTCATACCATTGTTTCGTCAAGAGCGTTGTGGCTGCGCGGATATGCGCGGGTGCATCGGCGAATGAGTCGCCGGTACGGCCGTGAGTTGTAGCATCGAGGGCGTATACGTCTTCTAGTTTTCCTTCGGCCATGGAGTGCTCCCATTGGCTTCCTTTTGTGCCGACAATCGCGAGACACCGAACGTCATATCGTGCCGCCAATTCACCGACGCCAACCGGTGTCTTGCCCTCGGCACTCTGTCCGTCCATCTTGCCTTCGCCGGTAAATACGAGAGCAGCATCCGCGATTGCGCCTTCCAGTCCACAAGCGTCCGCGACCATGTCGAATCCCGGTCGTAATTTGGCCTTGGCAAACACGAGCAATCCGGCGGCTGTACCGCCCGCGGCACCACCGCCTTGGACATCTGCGACATTTAGGCCTAACTGCTGATTGATGCACTCGGCATAATGCTTCAGCGCATCGTCGAGTTTCTTCACCATTTCTTGCGAGGCACCCTTTTGTGGCCCGTATACATGCGCCGTACCCTGTGGCCCGATCAACGCGTTTCGTACGTCGCATGCGGCTTCCACTTTGCAGTGGTTCAAGCCGGAATGAATCTCGCTCGTATCAATTTTGTGGAGACCGTTCAGCGCGCCGCCACCGTCGGGCAACTCTGCGCCGGCCGTGTCCAGGAATTTCACACCGAGTGCTGCAGCCATGCCTGCGCCGCCGTCTGTTGTCGCGCTGCCCCCTAGCCCGATAAGAATATGGGTCACACCGCGATCCAGGGCATCGCGAATCAGCTCACCCGTGCCGCGTGTGGTTGCGGTCAACGCGTTTCGCGCTGCTTCCGGCACTAGCGCTAAGCCCGAGGACGCCGCCATCTCAATCACCGCAGTGCGCCCATGGTCGATGATCCCGTATTCCGCCTCGACCGGATCACCGGCTGGGCCGGTCACGGTCGCGCCGACCCACTCGCCGTGATTGGACGCCAGCAACGCTTCGACCGTCCCTTCGCCGCCGTCGGCCATCGGGATTTCCACGACGTCCAGCGTTGGGGCTGCATCACGCACGCCCAATGCCATTGCCCGCGCGACGGCTGCCGCGCTCAAACACTCCTTGAATGAGTCCGGGGCGCAAACGACCGTTGTGCGATCCCGTCGCGACTTCTTGTAGAGGGCCGGTTCGAAATCCATGTTAGTCGGCCATTTCGATCCGCAGTGTGTCTCCATCGGAGATGGATGCGAGCACGCGCGGGTCGCCGTCGAGTTGCCCCATGACATTGACGGCGGTAACCAACCGGCACTCGGCGCCTTCGGAAATTGGTGTGGGACCGAACGGAATGGCGATCGACGACCCCTGCACCCAAAAACAAATGGCACCAGGGTCAACAACCGTTTGCGGATTTTCATTCAGTTCGGATTCGACCGGCACGGAAAAATAAATCTCGTCGCCCCACGTATTCACTGTAGCGGTATGCGGCAATGTATCCGCGATTTTGGATGCAGTCGAGGAATCGTCAAGCTCACCCTCGACCGATTCAGTGTTCCAACGAATTCGAATGCGCACAGTTGCTACGTCCAGTTCTTTGAAATGAATCCTAATTGTCTAGTTGGCACTATATTGTAGCCGGTCTCCACGGATGCCGCACGCGATTGCGTACCGATCAACATTCTGCGAAGATCGTGGGATGGAACCTACGTTGTCGCTACCGCCCGATGTTGTGCGTGCCGCCGTCGCCGATGCATTGCACAATGCCCTCACGGATGTGATGGACCCGGGAATCACACACATCGCGCCGATCAACACGAGTGGCTGTTTCCTCCTTCGCCATATCTCGGGCGTGCAGTACGTGCCTGTCGCCGGGTCGATTACGGTCAACGCCGGATCGCAGCGGTTCGGGATCGCCGCGATGCCGGAGCGCATCGCCGATCACGAATACTATGTATGGTCCGAAGCACGCTTCGAGGACGGACGCGTGGCGATCGCGGATTTCGGATCGCGGTACTGGAAGCGTTGGGCCAAAGAAGAGGGCGTCTTATGGGTCGGCGATACGCCTTCCAATGGGGTGTGGAACTGGCGCAATGACGTTCCGGAGACCATCGCCTACTACGAGGAACAGCCCGCCATCACCAATGACGTTCGAGGCGCGATCGAACAAGCCGTCTCAGCCACTTCGCCGGAACCTGCCGTTCAGGTGTGGGAACAAACAATTAATGCAGCGGTCGAACGGCTCATGGACAATGAAGTCAGTCGTGTCTATCTAGAAGAGCGTGGTGTGATCGAACCGACGTGATTGAAGTTCATGCCGAAAGAAGCCGAGGCACCTCCCCGTGCCTGACGACTTATCGTAGGCGGACTATAATTTCTCGACTTCGCTCGAAACGACGGTGTAGTCGTAGGAGAGTGGGTGGCATTTGTTAAGCGTTCGCGCTGGATGCGCGGTAGACCTGCGCCGTGAAATAGAAACTGAGGAGGAAGTAGTAGGCGACGTAGCCCATGCTCGCCCACAGGAGTAACGGTGAATGGGCCGGGAACTGCCAGAGCACGACGATCATAATGATTGCCCACACGAATGAAAATGCGAGCGTTGTTTTACGGAAGGCAGTGGTTCGCGTGGGATATACATAACGAATCGGGATGAATACGGAGATGGCGAAGCCCGTCAGGATAATGAGATTGGTCCACTGGCCGAATTGAAACAAGAACAGATAGAGCGCAACGACGTTCCAGTAGGACGGGAACCCCTTAAAGAAATGGTCTCCGGTCTTTGCATCGACTTGGCAGAATTGATACGCTGAGACGAGCGCAATGATAGCTGCACCACCTAACGCCAACTGTGTAGGCAACATATCGGCCATGTAGATAAACACGGCGGGGACGATGACAAAAGTGAAATAATCGACAAGGTTATCGAGTAGGGTTCCGTCGAATCCGGGTAATACGATTTTGACGTTGAATTTGCGGGCAAGCGTGCCGTCGATGCTGTCGATCGCGGTGGCGATCATCATGTAGAGGAACGCGACTTTCCATTCGTACTGTGTAATCGCCGCGAGCGATAGTAGGCCCGCGACAACACCGAACGCCGTCAGGCCATGTACGCCCCAGGCACGGACCTTCGCCGAGATATCGTAGTCGGTGTCCTCTGAAATTTCTTCGAAAGTGTCCAAGCGATTGAAACCCGTTTCTTCGTCCGCGTAACCGGATAACGATAGCATAGGACCGGCAAACCGCCAAATGTCAACCGGTTAGGTCGTGTCGGCTAAGTTGCATCATTCGTTGGTACGAGCAAGCGAGACTTGTTTCGCCTACTTTAGCCTACCGTCAGCGCTTCATCGAAGGGATTTCCGCTAACTCCTCTCCGTGGATTTACGAAGCGTCCGGTAGGAGGTTCTGCCATGCTGGCCCCTCGTTCAATACGCTCTCTTGCATTTGCAACATCTTTTTCGTGAGTTCCGCTAACGTTTCCGGCAACTTGGCCGCGAGGTCTTTTGTTTGACCAATATCACTACGCAGATTGTACAACTCGAATCGTGCCAATTCCGCGGTTTTCAGATAGTCGAAATCTGTTTGGTCGATTGGATGCGACTTCGAGCGATAGGTAGTTGAGGGGTCTCCAACGAGTACAAAATCGCCGTCGCGGACCACGCACATTGGACTCGACTTGTAGAAGTACCAAAACAACGGTTGGCTTCTCGTCAAAGCGTTGCCCTCAAACAGTGCGAGCAAACTCGTGCCATCTATCGATTTTCCGGCTGGAAGATCGGTTCCAGTTGCAGCGGCTAGGCTTGGAAACATATCAATGACCCCTGCCGGTACATCGGATACCGTCCCTGCCTGGATTCGGCCGGGCCAGCGCATGATGCCGGGGACTCGTATTCCGCCTTCGTAGAGCGAACTTTTCTTCGCTCGCAGTGGGCCGCTTGAGCCATTCCGCCACGGGCCGTTGTCCGATGTGAACAACACCAACGTATTTTCTCGCAGATTAAGCGCATCCAATGTATTGAGAATGCGTCCGACCGCATTGTCTATGTTGGCGACGTTTGCAAAGTAAAGCGCATCCGATTCACTCAACGCCGAATACTCCTGCACGAGGTCCGCTGGTGATGCGATCTTCCGGTGCGGCTCATTGAACCAGACGTTCAGGAAGAACGGTCGCCCCGATTCCTTTTGATTGTTGAGCCACTCGATGCCCTCGTCCGCGACCAACTGACACGCGTACCCTTTAAGCATTCCGACGGCCTTGCCATTTCGTAAGAAATTAAGCGGATTGTGGTGAGACGGTACCGCGTTGTTGTCCGTAGCAAACCAGTGATCGAACCCCTGGTCCGCGGGAGTCGGCTTCTCAAACGGTGCTTCCTCCGCCCGTTGCCAACTGCTTAGATGCCATTTGCCTACGTGGCACGTGGCATACCCGAGCGGTTTCAACAACTCGGCAATGGTGACCTCTTTATCGGGGAGATGCATTGGTGAGTCGGGAGGAATATAGTCATAGACGCCTACGCGCGACGGCGTACGCCCCGTCAACAGTCCGGCTCGAGAGGGCGAACAATTGGGCGCTGCGGCATAAAAGTCTGTAAATCGAATTCCTTGTTCGGCGAGCCGGTCAATATTTGGCGTCTTGATGGCGGAACCGTAGCAGCTGATGTCGCCATAGCCCAGATCATCGGCCATGATAATCACGATGTTCGGGCGAAGTGAATCGGTCGTTTCTTCGCTGTATGCGGTTGTAGCGCCAAGCGCCAACGACAACCAGCCAACGAAACTGCAGTGAATAAAACGCCGCACGTTGCCAACTCCTAATTTTGATTATTCCTTGGGCCTTGTAGCTGGAAGAATTTACCAGCATTTGCCATGGTACTCCTAGTCCAATTGAAAGGGGAATGCTATCCATGCCGGTAGCGATGCGTTTATCATTTGCGA
>JAJDAB010000253.1 GCA_029262095.1 Candidatus Hydrogenedentota bacterium | reverse complement strand
CTACCGGACGCAGGCCTTCGGACGCCATGCGCGGTCCGTTTTCACGGGACGCCGCGGCTATACCGCGGCAGGAATCGACCGCGCCAATGAAATTGTCCAATTCGACGAATGGGCGTTGATCGTATTTCGGGACGGGCGCGGCTTGCCCCGTCATCGCGCTAGTTGCTGCGCGTACCAAACAAGCTATTTCGCCATCGAATGGATGGATGCCGTGCTCGGCGAGTTCGGCTCGCAAGCTGTCGAGATCGTGTTGTACTTGACCCGAACCGCGCCCGCGCATGCCGTACGCGACTTGATCCCATTGATGGCGCGCGAGCGGATACATCGATAAACACTTCATCGCACGCGATGCTAATCCGTTGCGCGGTATTTCAAAACCATGCTGTTTGGAATGCCGTAACCACTGCGATTTCGGGACAACTTCGGGCAACCGTACTGACGTCGCGTGCGGAACCGTTCGCCGAATTAAGCGCAGCGTCTCGTCGCGCGTGTGGTAATCGTCCGCGGGACATGGATAGGTCAACTCGGCGACCGTTTCGATGCCCGCGCGCTTACTTGCACGCAACGCGTTCTCCATCTGTGTGATTGTCGAACCGCTTCGGTAAAAGCGATCATGCAACCATTGACTACCTGAGAAAACTTCGTGGGTATGCAGTATGCAGCCCGACGCATAGTCGGTGGCATAAAAACTGGGGTCCACGGTAGCTGCCGTCTGGCGCCGACTGTACAAAATATCGACTTGGCGCTGCGCGAGGCCGTTCAAAACGCTGCGCATGTGCAATGCCGGTGTAGACCGGCCTGTAAACCGAACAAGCCCAGCACCGAATTGTGCGCGCAACCCCCAAATATGATTACAAATCTCTTCGACAGGGCGAAGGCGCATTTCCTCGTCTTCGCCTTCAGCGCTGGGTACGGAACACGAATCCTCTACCTCGAATACCAGCAGTTTTTTCTGGTCTGCAATGGCGGGATACGTATCGCTGCCGTACGCAGGATCCGGTAACGACGCGAATGGTCCCGTCCATCGAGCGTCGGGGCGTTGTTGAACGATACCGGTTTTCTTCAGGGTACCGGGTAAGGAATCCCAATGAGAATGATCGCACGAGGCAGCCGCGAACGCAGGCACACATCGCTCTGGTTCCGTGCCGCACAACCAATCCATATGCGGCATTAGTGAGTGAAGCGCAAAACCGTACTGTTCGATGAACGGACCAAACGCAATCAACGGCGTATCCGAATTGCGAGACTTCGCCACGGCAGCGATTTGATTCGCACAGTGGGCATCGTCCGCCGACTGTACGAGGAATCCGATGAATCCCGCCGTAATTTCGTGCGCGAGTGCCTCACCCACCTCTACGCAATGAAGCGCCTGACGTTTGCGAAACTTTGCGTTCGTGCGGACGACGTCCAAGTAACCGGGTAACCCCGACAATGGAGCGCCATTTACCGCATTGCGAATCCGCTCCATGAGTGGTTTCGCAACCGATTCGCCGTCCGGCGGTGTTAGCCGTTCGAGCGTATCAACAGTGCCGTAATCACGGATCACGCATTCGTGACCCGCGTCAATGAGCGATCCGGCTACAGATGCGGCCGTCCGCTGAGGCGTCAAAGCCCCCCAATCAAAAGGATATCCTGGATAACAAACGAGGATACTGCGCGTACTCATGGCCACTCCCTGCCATGGCCCCATTCCCATTCACGGACCCCCAACATTGACCCCGCGTGATGTGAATGAAACCGATTCCGCTTCCTAGCGACGCAATATATCGTAGTCATAGTATCAGAAATACTCTATGTACGCAATGTAAAACTAACATCTACAATATGTAGTGTGTCGCTGACAATTAATCGCGGCGAACGGTGAGATTTCTATTCTGAGATTCGTTATTAAATGTACCTGATACCGACAAGATGTGTCGGCGATCCGTCGCTGTCTAATCTTCGGAGATTACTCTAGGTAACGCATCGATTACGTTGATCGGTGACGGGAATGTCACGCCTAGGTTCCAAAACCAAAGGAAATCGCCCGTTTATGATTGAGCATTCTGGTTGCTGCAATAGAGGATGTAATAGAAGCTTTACGCGACACAGCTCATCGCTTTGGACCCCAGATCATAAGGTCGCTTACGCCACACTCCGTCTCAAACAGCGATTCGAGAATGTCGGCGTATGGACTCTGTGCCGCGGGTTCGCCATTTATTTCTCTTATCCGTAACCTTCGGCGAGTCGATCGGGACTCAAGCATGGCCGTCATGAAGCCAAAGCAGTCCGAGAATAGATCGTTTTCGACTGGTATTCGCACGTGAAGCGACGCGCATCCGCGCTCGCTTACGACCACGAGCTCATGACCGCGGTAGACAAGTGTCGTACCAGGGATACGGCGTGGTAAATGCGGCTTTATCTCTGGAATGTCGAGGCCGCAGAGGGAAGCCGGGTCGGTCGCATTTAACCAAAAGACCAGATTCTTGCCGGGTTCAACACTGAGGCTCTTGACGAACTCAGGCGTAGCGAACTGTAGCCCGGGCACGCCTTCAATGAAGCTTCCCGTCAGAACTTCTCCCGCCAATTCCATCCTGCGCAATGCACCAAAGACCCGTCTCCAGCGAAACGGCGGCATTTCTTTGCCCAAAATGGCGCGAAACACGATGCCATACCGCCCAAGGACGATGCGCGCGCGCTCCATCGCCAATTCTTCGGACTCAAACGCATCGGCAGCAGTCGTCGTTCTGGGAAGCGCGAACCAATGACCCGATTCCGGACGCCCAAGTTTCCAGCGGTGACGGGCGCCACGAGTCAGCCGCTTCTTGGAGGTCGGTAATTTCGGTGGGCGGAACCGGCTCGTCAGTCCTTGTCGAAGCGCCTCGAACGAATCGTTGGAGACTCGACCGGCCCATACTTCGGCCCAAATGCGCGCTGTTAGCGCTGGCGAGTCCATCCCGGTCCGGTCCATCAATCCGGAGAAGGTATAGCGGGCCGAGTCGTCGGGAAAGAGTGAAGGCGTTTTATCTTCCTGCCCGGATTGGGCATCGGTGAACAAGTTCATCGCGCTTCGTAGCCCGAATGCAATCCGTTTCTCGCCGTATCCGAACCAGATCGCATCCGTTTCTTGAACGATTTTGTCCAACGTTTCGTTTTCAAAGCCCGCGATGCGCGCAGGGAGAATCGAGCGTTCAATCTCCGCGGCGTGCAACGGGTAGCCGAGCAAGCACTCAACCACTGACTCTGTATCACGTTCGCTTCCGCCAATGCCGTGGAGCGCGGCCAAGCGCTGCGGTAGTTGATCGAGCGGGATGCGAACATCCTCTATATATGCAGATCGCCGCACGATGCGTAGAAGCCGCTCGAGGTTCTCGGCGTCGCAAACCTGCGTCTCATCGGTGCCGGTAACTCGAACGTTCGTAACAACAAAGCGTTCTCGAACCAGCGTCTCTAACGATGACAACAGCGGCGCTTCCAGAACGGGAAGCAGTTTCATCAGCGACTGCATCGAGACCGGGCCTTGGAATCGCAACCAATCCGAAAGCCATACCGATAGCGGTGGATGATCGGAGGTCGATTCCCCTGGTAAGAATTCAACAGAAGGTTCGTGGCCTTCGAAGCCGGCAATGACAATCGCATCGTTGCTCCAAGCCGAAAGCGTGCGGCTCACGTCATCCTGCGCGATGACGCCCACAACTTCGTCGTCGATCACGACGTTCGCGAGTTTTGGATCACCTTGTTCGGTCATGCTTTCAAAGTCGGGGCCGTCTTCCGCGTCGACCGCCTTGCGCAACACATCCCATTCAGGCGTAGGAATGAACCGGCGTTCGCGTACCCAATCGATGAGATCGCGAGCGGAGTCGGGCGCATACCCGGGATGGGTGCGTTGTAATTTTTGCGCGAACTCCGCGACGATCGCCTGTGGAATATCAGGTCGCAAGTCGGGCGCGTGAACAGCCTCGCGAATTAGGTCCGCATTCAGTTTCGACGGGCCGCCCTCAAGCGCACCGTCCAACTCGTACATGTGCTTGTTCGTCTGACGCCAGACGACGCCCTCGGCAAAGGGCGATGGCGTTGTTGTGCGACAGTCGGTGATGGCAATCGTACCGGCTGCGATTTCATCAAGCCGATCCGCGAGGAGGTCCAACTCAAAGATGTCGAGGAAACACGTGCGCCACGTTTCCAATAGGATCGGGAAATTGTCGTGTTGGGCAATGGATTCCATGAGTTTGCGTGCCCGCAGCCGGTTCATCCAGAGCGGCATGCGCTTGCGAAAATCGCGCCGGGGTAACAATAGTGCCCTACCCGCATTCTCGCGGAATCGCGCGCCGAAATAGCCACTGCGCTCAAGTTTCGCGCGCAACAGCGATTCAATTGAGGTAGGTGATAAGAGGTCTATCAGATCGCGGCCTGTCATTGTGTGTGGGAGAATCGCGACGACTGATTCGTTGTTCGAAAACGCTTCCAGCGGCGTGCCGAATTTATCTTCGTAGGCCTGCGACAACGCGAGCGCGAACGGACGATTCAACGAACCGCCCCATAAGGTATGCAGAATCATCTGCCGTGTATCGGAATCCTCTCGATCGTCTTCAAAATGTTCGACGACTAGATGATGGCGGTGGGGGAGAGGTGACTCCGTTGCCGCGCGTTGCCGGCGCAAGAAATCCACCAGCGAATCCGCGGCCGCAGGGTCCATGAAATACGATTCTTGCAACCGATCGGCAAACGCGGTTTCGTCCAAGGAAGCGTCGGCCTCACTGAGGAAGACCGCGACCCGTTCTGCGAAGTGATGTGATGCATCGGATTCGTCCGCCTTCCAAAATGGAACTTCGCCGGTGTTGCGTGCAACCGGCGCGACGAGGACTTCGTTGTCCGTAATCGTCCGAATCATCCACGTCCGATTGCCGAACGCGATTACATGGCCGAGCGAACGTTCCCATACGAATTCTTCGTCGAGTTCACCTAGTTTTGCCCCATCGTCTTCGCGCCGCAGATCGAAATAGCCGCGATCGGGAATCGTACCGCCACTCATACTCAGTAGCGGGCGCGCCCGATCGCGTGCGGCGATGGTGCGATCGAGACGGTCCACCGATGCCATGGGTTCAAGCGCGCGAATACGGGTGTCTTGATAGCGCCCGGCTAGCATTTCAATCACGAGATCAAACTGACTGCGCGGTAGACGGTGGTAAGGCGCACTCGTCCGGATAAACGCGTAGAGGGCATCAAGATTCCAGGTCTCCGCAATGGTCATGGACGCGACGATTTGAGTCAATACGTCGAGCGGAGCCATGACGGGCCGGATGGACTCGATATCTTGATCGACAATGCACCGCGCCATTACCGCCGCATGCAAGAAGTCCCGCCCGTGCGTCGGGAACATTACACCTCGGCTCTCTTCGCCGACTTGATGTCCCGCTCGCCCAACGCGCTGCAGCGCCGATGTCACGTTGAACGGTGTTTGTATCATTAAGGCTTCATCGAGCTCGCCGACATCGATGCCGAGTTCCAATGAGCTTGTTGCCACAATTGCTTTGAGTTCGCCGTCCTTTAATTTTTGTTCGACCAATAAACGCAGCTCACGTGACAACGATCCGTGATGCGGATATGCAAGCAATTCGGATTCGTCTTCGTTGATCATCGCGGTTACGCGCTCGCAGAGCCGTCGGCTGTTGACGAATAGGAGTGTCGAACGGTTGTTGTGCAGCCGTTCCTTGAATAACTTGGTTAGCGCTGGCCACCACGTCTCCTGACGTGCCACTTTGTCGCGATCTTCCGGGCACGTGACGCGCAGTGCGTACCGCTTCGATTGCGGTGCTTCGACTATTCTGACTTTGCGGGGCGTGTACACCGGCTCCGGTTCAGTATGTTCAAGCGTGTATCCGCCGACAAACTCCGCCACGGTTTCCAACGGCCGGACCGAGGCCGACATCGCAATGCGTTGAAATTCACCGGATAGCAGGATCAGCCGATCGACCGCAGTGATCAGATGCGTGCCACGTTTGGTGCCTGCGACCGCGTGTACTTCGTCGATGATGACTTGTGCGACAGAATCGAGATTCAGGCGTGCGCGTTTTGACGTGATCAGTAGATTCAGACTCTCCGGTGTAGTGATGAGGATCTCGGGAGGGTGACGGAGCATGCGCTCCCGATCACGCTGCGGCGTGTCTCCGCTCCGTGTCATCACATTGACGGGCGGAATATCGATACCTGCGGCTAGGAATGCGTTTTGCAATTCCTGAAGCGGCTTCTCTAAATTGCGGTGAATGTCATTGTTAAGCGCCTTCAGCGGAGATACATAGATGACTCGGGTCGTGCCACCGCTCCACGTGCCGGTCAGCAGTTGGTTCAGGCCCCAAAGAAATGCTGCGAGGGTTTTGCCGCTGCCGGTTGGCGCTGTGGCTAACACATGCTCGCCGTTCGCGATAGCGGGCCATGCCTCCGTCTGCACGGGAGTCGGCGAACCGATGCGGCGTTCAAACCAAGTCTTGACGACGGGATGAAACGAATTCAGTGGAGATGACATCGTTGCGATTTGCTCCGCGGCGCTAGCCCGC
>JAJDAB010000252.1 GCA_029262095.1 Candidatus Hydrogenedentota bacterium | reverse complement strand
CATGGTTGAAGTAGTTCGTAAAGATATTCACAACGACGCTCGCGAGGATTTCCGTTATCGCTCCATCGTCATAGCCGGCAGCACGGACTCGGTCGAGATCATCGTCGGACACGAACCCCTTCTTTTCAACGATGACCTTCGCGAAGGCCAATGCCGCATTCGTTTTAGCGTCTGCGGAATTGCCGCGACGGCTATCCAACACAGCCTCTTCACTCAGACCCAAGGATTTGCCCACGGTCGAGTGCGCGGCCAGGCAATAGTCGCAGCCATTCGTTTCACCGACGACCAACGCGATCTGTTCGCGAAGTTTGGCGCTTAACGAACCCGTGGCCAAGGCCCCGTTGAACTGCAACAATCCACCGAGGACAGCAGGTGAATTCGCCATCGTCCGATAAATGTTCGGCGTCATCCCAACCTTCTTCTGAATTCCATCCAGAAGTTCTTTGGCATTTCCTGTGGCTTCATTCGGATCTAGCATGTTAAGACGTGGCATTTTCATTCTCCTTCTTGTCATGCCCAGTGGGTTATGCAAGATGTAATGCAATTCGACGGCCAAGAAGATTAATATTCGTAAGTTATTTCCATAAAATGGCTTAACAAGGGTGCACTGGGTTGCGCCAATTTGCGAAAATTCGTGTTTAACGATAATTCGTTACCGTATTTACGATATTTCGTGTATACTGTGTTCTTATGGATCTCGCTTCACTCCAAAATCTCGCGTTCGCCGTTCAGAGCGAACTATCTCTCGATCGCGTTCTGACCCAGGTGACCTCGGGACTTTCCGACCAGCCAAATGTCGCGCTTGCGCGCATTTGGTTACTCGCCGATGGGGACATCTGTACGACGTGTCCGATGCGTGAGGAGTGCCCGGACCAGACACGTTGTTTGCACTTGGTCGCGAGCGACGGACACTGCCTGAAGCGCATCGATCATTGGACGAGAACCGATGGTGACTTTCGACGGTTTCCGCTTGGCGTTCGAAAAGTGGGTCGGATTGGCGCAAGCGGAGACCCGGTCTTGCTCACGGACATCGAAGGCGACACATCGTGGCTGCGCAATCCCGGTTGGGCAGCCCACCAAAAGATACGCTGCTTCGCAGGTCAACCCTTGATCTCGCGGGGCGAGATCCTCGGCGTTCTAGCGGTGTTCAGTAGAGCGCATGTTTCGGATGACAGCATGACGGTACTTCGGGCATTCGCCGACCATGCGGCCGCTGCCATCGCGAATGCGCGCGCGTTCGATGAAATCGCAAAGCTCTCCGCAAAACTCGAGCTTGAGAACGAATACCTGCGTGAGGAAGTCAAAGGCGCCCACCGGTACGGAGCCTTCGTGGGCGAGAGTTCTGCATTGCGAACGATTCTTGAACAAATCGATCTCGTCAGCCCGACGAACACGTCGGTCTTAGTCCAAGGCGAATCGGGCACTGGCAAAGAGCTAATAGCCCAAGCCATTCACGAACATAGCGAACGTTCAAGCCGGGCGTTTGTGAAGGTAAACTGCGCATCCGTCCCGGGAGAGCTATTCGAGAGCGAATTTTTTGGGCACGTGCAGGGTGCTTACACCGGCGCGATTCGAGACCGGGTCGGTCGGTTCCAACTCGCGGACGGCGGCACGATTTTCTTAGACGAAGTAGGTGAGATTCCGATAGAGCTCCAGAGCAAGCTGTTGCGCGTACTGCAAGAGCAACAGTTCGAACGACTAGGCGATGATCGCACCCGAAACGTCGATGTCCGCGTCGTCGCCGCGACAAATCGCGACCTCCGCGCCGAAGTAGACGCGGGACGATTTCGACGGGATCTCTATTATCGACTGAGCGTATTCCCGATTGAAGTGCCGCCACTACGCGAGCGAATCGAGGACATCCCTTTGTTGGCTGCTCACCTCCTTGAGCGAAAGTGCTCCGAAGCAGGTGTTCCAACATTACGATTGAAACAGCGCCACGTGATGGAACTCCAACAATACGATTGGCCGGGCAATGTCCGCGAACTGCAAAACGTAATCGAACGGGCTGTGATCACATCGACTAACGGAACACTACGATTCGAACTCCCGTCCAGTTCAGCAGCGCAAGCGAGTCGAATACCGTCAACCGCTCAGGACGATGTAAACGTATTGACCCAAGACGAGGTCAAAGCATTCGAGGCCGCGAATCTCATCCGGGCGCTCGAACAATCGGGGTGGAAAGTGTCTGGTGATGGCGGGGCGGCTGAATTGCTCGGAATTAAGCCGACCACGCTCGCTTCACGAATCCGTGCGATGAATATCGAGATACCAAGACGATAACACCGCAATTCCGATACAATGACATTGAACCATGAGCGAAGAAGCCCTAAAGAAAGCGACCGATCTCGTCAAGCAGAAATCGTTTGACGATGCATTGGACGTGCTACGTCCGTTAGTGCCACAACGCGATATTCACGGCCCCGCCCTGTACGTAATGGGCTACGTCTACGAAAAGAAGGGCGAGTTGGCCCGCGCACGTTACCTGTACGTGCAGTCGCTTGGATCGAATCCGAATCAGACGGTAGTCCTGCGCCGGCTCGAAAAGTTCGATAAGAAATACGCGGATGCGAAATCCGAAATTGAAGCCGCGGATTTCGAAGATGATTCACATCAGTCCTGTTGGTCCTGTGACTTGCGATACCCCGACAGCGATTCTACGTGCCCGTATTGCGGCGCACCCGATGAAGAGCCACCCGATAGCGTACGCGATGAGGTGATCGAAGACGCGACGGCCATGGCCCGTAACGCGAAAGATCAAGCAGGCAAGCTCGGACGAGATCTATTGGACAAAGTCTCGAACTGGGTTGACGCCGAAGAGTTCGAAAAGGCCAAAGCGAAAGCGGTCGAAATCGGCAAAAAGGGAGCAGACAAAGCGAAGGCCATTGCCGATCGAGATGATGTACAACACGCTGCAAAACGTGCAAAGGTACTCGGCGAAGAGGCGATGACGAAGGCGCAACACTATGTCGACGACGAACGCGACAAATATACCAAAGCAGACGAAGAAGGACGGAAAGTCCTGCTGCTGAAATGGGGCGGCATGTTCGCCGTGTTGCTGGTGCTGTATTGGATGTTCGGTCCCGGCGGTTGCTTATAAAGGAAGTCACACCCAAACGTTCGAGTCTGGTCGAAGTAAAACGTTAGAATTCGATCTCGTTCCCACGCTCCGCGTGGGAAAGCATGCTTAAACGTCTCGCCTGACCATGTGGTGACCACCCGCCAAATCACGTGCAGATAATTAGGAAGGAAACACCCATGCGTTTACCCCGATCCAGCGGGATCTTGCTTCATCCAACGTCGTTGCCCGGTAAATTCGGTATCGGCGATTTCGGGCCAGCGGCATACGAGTTCGTCGACTACCTCCAAGCGGCCGGCCAGCGCCTTTGGCAAGTGTTGCCGCTTGGCCCGACCGGCTATGGAGATTCGCCGTATCAATGTTTCTCCGCGTTTGCCGGAAATCCCCTGCTAATTAGTCCGGAGCGTTTAGCGAAAGAGGGACTCCTAACAAAAGCCGAGCTAAAAAGCGCACCGGAATTTCCAGAGACGTCGGTCGAATTCGGAGCCGTAATTCCTTACCGAACTGCGCTTCTCGAACAAGCCGCGGCCGCATTCTTCCGCGACGCCGACTCGGGCGCTCGGCACGAGTTTGAATCTTTTTGTGTCAACCACGGATGGTGGCTGCACGATTACGCATTATTCATGGCCGTCAAGTCGGTACGTGGATACGCGCCGTGGACGGATTGGGAACAGGCATTACGCCAACGCACCCCGGAAGCGCTGTTAAGTTGGGGCGAACATCTCGCACTCCCGATTCAAACAATCAAATTTGGTCAGTATCAATTCTTTAAGCAATGGGCGACATTACGCACGTATTGCAAAGAGAATGAAATCCAAGTCATGGGCGACATACCGATCTACGCGCCACACGACAGCGCGGATGTCTGGGCCAATCAAGCACTATTCGAACTAGACGATGACGGAATGCCCACGGCCGTTGCTGGCGTGCCGCCCGACTATTTCAGCGATACCGGACAACTATGGGGCAACCCGCTCTATCGTTGGGATCGCATGGCGGAGCGCGGATTCGAATGGTGGATTGCACGCATCCGCGCCACACTCGATCTCGTCGACATCGTCCGTATCGATCACTTCCGTGGATTCGAGGCGTATTGGTCGGTGCCGGCCAATGCGGAAACAGCAATCAACGGCGAATGGATAGAGGGCCCTGGTGATGCGCTGTTCGACGCCGTTGGCAACGCGCTTGGCGATGTGCCAATCGCGGCGGAAAACTTGGGCGTCATCACGAAGGAGGTCGAAGCGCTGCGCGAACGGCACGCAATGCCCGGCATGGCGGTGTTGCAGTTCGCCTTCGGCGAAGATGCGGCTACATCAGGTTTGTTGCCCCACACCTGGACGAATAACACCATCGCCTACACCGGCACCCACGACAACGACACAACCATCGGCTGGTGGAAAGCGAACAACAAATCCACAACGCTCGACGCCAAAACCTTACGGCGTCAACGCGCCTACGCAAAGCGCTACCTAAACCTCGGTGACGAAAAACTGCACTGGTCGTTCATCCGTGCGGTAATGGCATCGGTGGCCGATACCGCTATCTTTCCGCTGCAAGACGTGTTGGGATTGGGATCAGCGGCACGGATGAATGCCCCAGGCTCATCCGGCGGCCAGAACTGGCGCTGGCGATTTACGAAAGATCAGTTAAAAGGAAAGTCCGCGAAACGAATGCGTGAACTCTCGGAAACCTACGGACGATTACTCTGATCTTTGATTTGCGTAGATGATTTCTGTCTCTGTGATTACATAATCTACCGCGCGATCATGTGGCTCGCGAGGTAGTGATTCGTATAACTGGCAGTCGAAGGCAAGTCCGATCGACGCACCAGCAAATGTCGCGAGAAAGCGATCAAAGAATCCCTTGCCCCAGCCAAGCCGAAAACCGGCACGATCGAATGCTACGCCTGGGATCAACGCAACCCCGTCGCTCGATATTTCCAGTGTTGTCGCAGGTCCAATTGGCTCCATGACACCAAAAGAACCCGTTTGTAACGCATTCACGGCTTCAATCCGAACCCATTCCAGAGCCTGATTATCCCCGACACGCGGGGTCAATACAGCGCGGCCTGACGCCAACGCGCGCTCAATGATGCCACGAGTATTCACCTCCTCCGGTTTCGAAACGTACGTGAGAATTGCGCTCGCATTTCGAAAGAGGTCCTCCGATTCAAGCCGATCCGCAATCGCGCGGCTCCGCGAATCTCGGTCGGTCAAGGCGATCCGCGTTGCGATTGCCTTCTGACGCAGCGTGCGTTTTTGCGCTGCGATAGACCCCGCCATAGGGGCTACACAACCCCCCGCTCAGCCTGAACCGCATCCCGAAACGCAGGAAGTGCTGCTTCCAACTCCGGATACTGTTTGTTGAAAATGCTCGCCGTACCTAGCACGAAACGGTTCGCGCCTTGGTTGGCCAAGATTGCGGCATTGGTAGCGGATATGTTTCCGTCCACCTCGATATCAATCTTCCGTTCTCGATACGAAACGTTTTCACGCAGAATGCGCACCCGTTCAAATGAACTCGAAATCAGTTTCTGACCGGCATATCCCGGATCGACCGTCAT
>JAJDAB010000251.1 GCA_029262095.1 Candidatus Hydrogenedentota bacterium | reverse complement strand
GCCGTTGCCATTCGTCGGACTCATCACCCAAGCCGGGCTGATGGAAGGGCCGATATCCCATTCTTCTTCCGGCGACGATGCCGCGGGCGAACTCGGGCACAACAGAACACTCCAATCGGTGAGGTATTCCGGATACAAGATTTCCATGTCGGGAATCAGGTCCCAAGTCGTCGGCATGTCCATACAGGTAACCGATTTTATTGGTGGGAACAAGTCGCCACTCTCGCCCGAGTACATCTTGAAGATGAGTCCGAACTGTTTGAGATTGTTCTGGCAACTCGCACGCCGTGCCGCTTCGCGCGCCCGCGCCAACGCCGGCAGCAATATAGCCGCCAAGATGCCAATGATCGCGATCACGACCAGTAGTTCAATTAGCGTGAATCCTTTTCGTTGCTTGCTCATTTGGACAACACCTTTCGATAGTGCGTATAAATCGCACGACAAATTTCGGTTTGCGCGGACAACACCGTCCGCGCATTTCACAAAAGGTGCTGGCTCGGTGGATCGCGACCAACATTGGTATCTGCTTCTACTGTCGTCAGTACCGTTTTCGGTTCGTGCAATTTGCACGGAGCAACTTCTTGAGCGACCGCCCCATCGGATGCATACGGCGCGGGGGTGTACGCCGCCAACGCAAGTTGGCAAAACGGACAACGTGCGCGATTCGAAGGGTTTTCGTTGTCATCGCGTGAGTGGTTCGAAAGCGGTAGAGCGGATCTTGAACAACATTCCGCCGTAGAGAGTGACGCCCCACTCGAAGCCGCAGCGGACTGCGTTGCACACATGCCCGGCACGAGTGATCGTCCGGAGGCCAGTGCGTACAGCAACACGAAACTCACCGCAAGAATGCGGGTTCGTCTACGGTAACGCTGATAGGTAATCGTCGCGTACATGAAAAATAAATCAATTCCGTGATCGTCCCGTGACGCGGATAGACGTCACGGTTGAGCACACTAAGTGTAGATTGGTTGGATCGAGAGGAGCGCGAGAGCGCTATACGGAAGCTACAGGCGGTGCACGGCCGGCATGAGTTTGGTCGATGGCGTCCGTCCCGACGAAGCCATCGGCCACTATTGCGCGCACGAGTGTGGGCGCAAATGTTGTCTCGAACTGAATCGCCGACGATGCAGTCACGAGCGTTGTTGCGAGACTGCAAAACGCACACGCGACATCTGAATTGGCCTGCACGATCGGTTGACCGTCGGTCGGCAATTCTGAGCGATCGCAGCACGACACAGCACCATCGCAGCGGCTTTCCAACGCCGATTGCGTGGCGCAAAGGCCAGGAATGAACGAACGGCCGGAGGCGAGAGACAACATGATGACCAGCGTGAGGCTGGTCACCCGTAGGAACAATGTTGTCGAACGCTTGTGCAAATCGATACTCCGGCAATCCACAGTGGACCACTACCGGGAGTGTAAACCAAATCAGATTAGGCGGCAAGTGCCATTAGCGCGGCAAGCTGGCGAGTGTTTGCCCTTCCAATCGAATGATTGCTACACTTTCGCTCTTTCGGCATGGGCCCGGAATCGGGTCAGGGCAGGGCCAGGGTCCCATTTCCGATATCCATTACCAAAATCGGTTCCCCGGCGGCAGCCCACGCTGAAGGCAGAAACCTACTGAGCGGTAGGATCTTTGACTTAAGACCGCGCACGACCTATCGGCGCGCGGCAAAGGAGTGGCTATGGTCATCGCAGTGCTTGTAAAACAGGTCCCCGATACGGCGTCAACATTTGCCATCGGCTCGGACCAAAAATCGGTTGATACCGCGAACCTCAAATACGTCATGAGTCCATACGACGAACACGCGGTCGAAGAAGCAATTAAAATTCGCGACGAAAAAGGCGGCGAAGCGGTCGTCGTGTCGTTGGGTGGCGCGGGTGTGAAGGAGACGATTCGCACCGCGTTGGCGATGGGGGTTGATCGCGCCGTGCTCGTCAACGAGGACAACCCGTCCGAACTTGGTCACTTGGGCGTTGCGCAGGCGTTGGCCGCTGCTGTGAAAACGTTGTCGCCGGACCTTGTCCTTGCGGGCAAGCAGGCGGTGGACGACGATGCGTCGCAAGTACCCGAACGTGTAGCGGAAATACTTGAGCTGCCGCATGCTTCCATCGTGACCAAGATCGAAATGGGCGATGGCAGTGCAGTAGTGGAACGCGAAATCGAAGGTGGAAATTACGAGATTGAAGTTCCACTACCGGGTTTGTTCACCACGGAAAAGGGCATCAACACGCCGCGCTATCCCACGCTGCCGAACATCATGAAAGCGAAGAAGAAAGAGATTAAGGACGTCACACTCGACGAGTTGGGTCTAAATCGTGACGAACTCAAATCGGGCTTGTCCGTTGATTCGATGGAGTTGCCGCGGCAAGAACGGCTGAACAACGTGTTGGACGGCGAACACGCGGACACTGTGAAGCAACTGGTATCCGCACTCAAAGAAGAAGAAAAGGTCCTGTAGTAGGCCCGAAACGGCTGATCAGGCCATTCCGATAAAGGATTTCCCAATGAGCGTTTTGGTGTTGTTGGAACAACGCGGTGAACTGAAGGCGAGCGCGCTTGAAGCCGCGACCGCTGCGCGGAAAATTGCCGCTGCGTCGGGCAAAGAATTGAATGCTGTCTATATCGGCCAGTCACTTGATGACGATGTGTCGCAGCTCAAAGGCTTCGGCATCAAGACGGTCTACGCCTACGAGAATGACAAACTGACCCACTACTCCAACGATGGCTACGTGCCGATCGTCCGGGATCTCGCCAACGAACTCGGCGCCGAAATCCTTATCGGTTCGGCGAGTTCGTTGGGCAAGGAGTATTGCGCGTCCGTCGCCGCACGACTGGGCATCGATTTGATTCAAGAGTGCATCGGACTCGAATGGGACAACGGACTCGTCGCGACGAAACCGGTGTATGCGGGCAAGGTCATGTCAAAAATTCGCGCGGGCGGCGACCGGGTCATGGCGTCGTTGCGTCCGAATGTGACGGCAGTCGAACCGGAAGGCGATGACACGCCAGCGGTCGAAAAGCGCGACATGCCGCAACTCGATCTACGCACGGTTATCAAAAACGTCGCGCAGCAGGCGGCCGGCCAAATCGAACTAACGGAAGCGAAAATCATTGTGTCCGGTGGACGCGGAGTCGCGGGCCCCGAGAATTGGCCGGTGTTGCAGGCGCTTTGCGATGTACTGGGCGCGGCGCTAGGTGCGAGCCGACAAGCCGTGGACTCCGGTTGGATTCACCACTCGCACCAAGTCGGCCAGACCGGCAAAGTGGTTAGCCCTGACCTCTACATCGCGTGCGGCATCTCCGGCGCGATTCAACATCAGGCCGGAATGCGGACCTCGAAAATCATCGTCGCGATCAACAAGGATTCGAATGCGCCGATCTTCAAGTTGTGCGACTACGGCATCGTGGGCGATTTGTTTGAAGTCGTGCCGTTGCTGACTGAAGAATGCAAACGGGTT
>JAJDAB010000250.1 GCA_029262095.1 Candidatus Hydrogenedentota bacterium | reverse complement strand
ATCTTCCGCGTCAACGGTGTGATCTTCAAGCCGATCGGTTTTAACAGGTTTGAAGGTCCCGTAACCGACGTGGAGCGTGACGTGCGTGTGAGCGATGCCTGCAGTATCAAGCGCCTGCATCATTTCATTTGTATAGTGGAGCCCCGCAGTAGGCGCGGCGACCGCGCCGTCGCGTTTGGCGAAAACGGTTTGGTACCTTGAGATATCATCGGCATCAGGGCTTTCGCGATGGATATACGGTGGTAACGGGATTGCGCCGACTGCTTCCAGAATCCTCAAAACGTCCGGTGACTCGAAATGAACGCATCGTTTGCCGCCCGGCAGTATGTCCTCGACGCAGCAGGTCACATCGCCAAGTTCGATGCGCGTCCCCGGTTTCACTTTCGCGGATGGCCGGACTAGCGCTTCCCACGTTGCGGGGGCGATCTCCCGCAATAAGAACAACTCGACGCGCCCACCACTCGCCTTTAGACCGGTTAACCGTGCACGAATCACGCGGGTATCGTTCATCGCCAGCCGATCACCCGACCGCAAATATGTAGGCAGGCCGCTAAATCGATCCTCTTGGATTTGGCCCGTCGCACGATCGACGATCAGCAGGCGCGACGCGTCACGTGGTTCTGCGGGGCGCTGGGCGATCAGTTCCTCCGGGAGCGTGTAGTCCAGTTCGCTGGTCTTCATTTTTGCGGACGTTGCTCGTGGGTCGTTTGTTCGTCGCGGGTGAGTGGAACGAAGCGGACGGATTCCAGCATACGCTCCATAATCTTGCCGTCACTATCCTTCGTGATGAGTCGTAGCTCTTGAATTCGACCTTCCGGGCCGACGGGAATCACCATTCGGCCCCCGGCTTTGAGTTGATCGATCAACGGCTGAGGAATGTGATCCGGCGCGGCGGTAACGATAATCGCGTCGAACGGCGCTTGAGCCGGCCACCCCTTATATCCGTCGCCGATACGCGCGTGAACGTTTTCGTAGTCCAGGTCTTCAAGGACGCGTGCGGCACGCTTGCCCAATGGCTCAACAATTTCGATGGTGTAGACCTCCGCAACGATCTCTCCAAGCACAGCGGCTTGATATCCGGAGCCTGTACCAATCTCCAGCACAACGTCGTCAGCCTCGAGCTGAAGCGCTTCGGTCATCGTCGCGACAATATACGGCTGGGAAATCGTCTGGCCGTATCCGATGGGTAATGGGGAATCGGCATAGGCATTCTTCGCCATATCGTCCGGTACAAACCGGTGGCGAGGCACCGTGCGCATGGCATCAAGTACCGCCTTGTCCATGACCGGAGATCGGCCAAATACTCGCGTTTGGAGTTGCGTCCGGACCATACGGTCGCGTTGGTCCGTATAGGAGTCTGCTTCCTGAGCGAAGCCGCAGTTGGAAAATAGTACCGTGAGTCCTATGACATGGGTCGCAGAGCGCAGCGCCGCGCGCGAAACGGTGTATCTATTCATTCTTCTCGGAGGAATCAGAGTCTGGCGACTTTAGCGATGCAAACGGATTGTGCGCTAGCGTCGCGCCGCCGCCGGCCGGCCTCGCGTCTTTTAGTGCACGGTCTTCCGGGTTTTGGTGTTCGTCATCATGACAATGCACGCAGAGGAGTTCCCAATTCGATCCATCGGGCGGATTGTGATGGTGGTTGTGATCGATGTGATGAACGGTGAGATCGCGCATGGCTTGGCCCTCGAATTCACGGCCGCAACGCCCGCACACATGCGGGAACAACGCCAGCGCCCGTTCCCGGTATCCGTCCCCGCGGGTCTCTTGTTCCCCCTTTACCTTAGCGAGAAACTCGTTGACCTTCTTGTGATCGATTTTCTTGCGGCGTGGTCTCATACCTCTATTTTAGGTGTAGCGTGCGAGTGTTGGCAATCGTACGCATGGAACCACGAATAAACACCGAATCACCCGAATCCGTATGAAGACGTACGTGCGTGATTCCTACAATTGCAATCGACTGAAAAGTCCGATATTCATACTCTGAGCTTGCGTTTTGCCGCTTCGCGTTGTATTTAGATTGGAAGCCGTTCGCATGACCGTACCCGATTGGGATGCCCGTATGACCGCCACCGACAGGCTCGAACTCCAGTCCTGGATTCGTAACCGCGATGCCGACGCGTTTAAGCAGCTCACATTGAGGTATTCCGGCTTGGTGTACCGCACCTGCCTGCGCATCACGAGCAATCCCGGCGATGCCGAAGACTTGACACAGGAGTGCTTCGAGACGCTCGCGGCGCAAGCGAAACCGCCCCGCGCGCCGCTGGGCGCGTGGCTGCACCGCGTCGCAACGAACCGGGCGCTCAACCAAGTCAAAGTGCGAGGCCGTAGGGCGGTTCGAGAACGCGCTTATGCCGCACACAACCCGCAGACGACCCAAATCACGTGGTCGGATGTTGACGGACTCGTCGATGACGCCATTGGGGAATTGCCGGACGAGCTGCGTGCCATGGTGATCGCGCACTTTCTCGAAAGCGAATCGTATACATCGATCGCATTGCGAATCGGAACGACACGCCAGACTGCCGCCAACCGCGTTCAGAAGGGCGTCTTGCTCATTCGCCGGTCGCTCAAGAAGCGCGGCGTAGTCATATCGGCGCCCGCATTGGCGGCACTCTTCGCAGCCGAGTCGGCCGGCGCGGCACAAGTTCCCGCATCCGTCATCGCGGTGTTGGGAAAACTCGCCGTAGCCGGGGTCACGAACCCCGCTTGTGCGGCCGGTACCGCGAACTTGACAGGCGCATATTCTGGAAGCGCAAACGTATTGGGAGGTATCACAGCCATGAAATCGTCATTCGTTGGAGCCGGATTGGTCGTCGCGGTTGTCGCTGTAAGTGCGGCTACCGCCATGCAATTCCAAGCGCAACACGCAGAGCTACTGGAACTGCGGCAATCAAATTCTGAACTGGCCGTGCGGGCGGGCGAGGTGGACGCGCTTCAGTCCCAACTTGAAACCGCCCGTGAGGAGTCGGCCCACCTCTCGGAAAAGCTCGACCAGACGCAGCCGACCGCGGGCGGAAATATTCGTCTCAGCGGGTCGGGTACGAACAACGTGCCTACTGCACAAGTCGATGCCATTACCTCCCAGGTAGTACAGGTGGATCATGCCATCTTGGGCAAAACGGAGCACGGCGATGCCTTGGTAACTTCAAAGGCTGAACTGAGCGGATTGTTCTTCGCAGATCAGGCCGTTAATGAAGCTCAAATTCTGCGCACGGCGAACGAACGCTATGCCGCATTGTTTGGGATGCTTCAACTACCCGGCGACGTGCGGGGGCATGTTCGTTCCGCCCTCGCCGCACATGTACGCGAGCTAGTGATCTCCGGCGCAATCTCCTTTACCGATCTCTACGACGGCGTCATTGACACGCAACAGCTCCGGGAGACGTTGGGCACGTTGCTCACGCCTGACGAGATGGCGACGTGGGAAACATTTGAGAATGACGTTCCCTATTTTCAGTCGCAACAGAAATACGCGACCGAAATGACACAAGCCATTCCCGGGTTGACCGTGGACAACCGCGGGCTGGCGGCGGCGGTATTGGCGGAAGAACAATTGTTTGGCAAGGAGATGGTGGACGAGAACGCAGAATCGTCACGCGTCGAACGGTTGACGCAAGAATTCCAGGCGCTCGAACGTGCGCGAATGCGGATCGCCCAAGCCTACATCGACGCCGAACAGTTCGCACTTGTAAACGACTACGTCCAACAACAGCAGGCCCTGATCCAAGCTCAATTGGAACAGGGCGAGGGAAGCGGCCTTTTCCTTAACTTCGCTACGGAAGAGCCGCTGTCCCTCACATGGGGATCATTGTAGGCCCGCCGTACGATGCGGTCCAAGCAGACTTATTATTCGCCGTTCAATGGCACGCGATAATGCCGAATTTCGTGGGTGTTGTTCGGGCAGGCGACTTCGGCGTAGATGCGCAGCTCGTTCTCGTGGATGAGCCAATGGCTGTAGCGGAACGTGGCGAAATGCTCGCTGGGCGTGGAGCTGACGAGGAGTGGCGCGTCGGGCGTGAGGTCTTGGATGGTGTGCAAATCGAATGTGAATGCGAGGCCGGTGACGACGTTATAGACCGGGTCGTACCAACTGGTCTTGCTCCCTTCGTACACGAACAGATAGCCGATGCCAAGCGGTACTACGGACGCAGGCCGTACAAAAAAGTCGTGCCAGCCGGCCAGCGGCATGATGGATTCGTAGGGATTGCCTACGGGTGCCCACGCTTCGCCGTCGTCGCTTTCGAAATGGTAGATGCGTTCGTTGCGGCGCATGTAACCGGTGACGTAACAGTGGTAGGCGCCATTCGCATGAATGATGAAGGGGTCTTTGTATTCGATGACGGATTGATCGCGAGGATACTGTTTTTCGGGCGCCGCGATGACGAGTTTAGCGGTCTTCGGATCGAAGTCAACCGGCGAATCCGCATCGTCGAATTTGAATATACCCCACGCCCCACCCTTCCAAGGGCCGCAGCCATACAATTTGAAACGCCCGCTCTCCGAGTCGCGTAACAGCGCAGGCCGTTCAAGCCCCTGAATCGGCACATCGTCACGATGAATTGAATGTACTTTGCTGAACGCTACGCCATCATCGCTACGAAGAATCCGAATCTCGTAACCACGCAACCCGCGCTCAGATTCGGCAGTACGCATCCGGCATGCCACCCAAAAAACGCCGTCATCATCGATTACCACCGACGGAGCACCGGCCCACCACTCGGCCTCGTGCTTGTCCGGGCGAAGAACGACGTCGTAAGAAACGAAATGTTTCGGAATACTTGTGATGGAATCGGCTGACCAAGGCAATTCAACATGTTCAAGTTGCGTAAGGGTCGGCTGCTGACTCACTACTGTGGCAAACACAAGCGTTAAGACAATCACGAACACCGCCTCCAGTGATTCGTTACGCGCATCGAATCAAGATGCTTCCACATTGTGCATAACATCGATTTTGACGGGATGAACAGGATATACGGGATTCTGTAAGCATAGGCTGGCGAGTCAATCGCGATGCTTCGCCCTTCTTGGTGTTCTTAGTGCCTTTGCGGTGAGAATCGTTCAATACCGAGTCTTTGCCTTTACTCCGCCATTCGTTTTACGTCGCCGACGCGGATGGGTTCGTGGGCGTCGGCGCTGGCGACGGCGGCGAAACAGAGGTCGAGTGAGGCGAGGTTGTTGCGTGCGCTGTTCTCGGGTTCGCGGTCTTCGTCGATGGCGCAGAGGAGTTCGGCCATCGCGCCGTGGAAACCTTCGCGGAACCAGGTGCCTTGTAGATCGGGCACGGCTTCCCCGCGTTCGGAGGACAACGTTACCTTCTGCTCGCTGAAGGTTGGTCCTTCGCTACGCAGCGTGCCTTTGGAGCCGACGAGTGTTGTTGTGTCGCGCTGGCCGTGGGGACAATCGCCGTTGAACGAGAATGTAGCTTGGCCGCCGTCCCAATCGACTGCGACATGCGCAAGGAGCGGGGGGGTCGCCCGTTGCGTGGGCGACTTGGCGAGTTCGGCGTAGACGCGGAGCGGCCCGCGCGGTGCAAAGAAGACCGTCGCAATATCGAACCAGTGGATTGCGAAATCGTAGAGAATCAAATGATGTACGTCATTAAACGGTGTATCCGCTGCCCAATTGTGATCCCATTGGACTGAGAAATCGGCTGTGGCGAGATTCCCGATATGTCCGGCATTGATGGCGTGGCGCATGTAACTCCAATGCGGCGCCCAACGGCCATTCTGATTGACGGCAAGTCTGAGGCCGCGCATGTCGGCAAGCGTAACGAGCTCTTCACCGACCACGATATTCTCGACGAACGGCTTTTGCGAGAGGACGTGTTTTCCCGCTTCGAGTGCGGCCCGAATAATAGTTACGCGTTCCTTCGGGTGAGTTGCAATGTCGACGACATCGATCGAAGGATCGTCAAGCACTTCGCGAAATTCGTTGGTCACCGTCGCATCGGGATAGAACTCGTTACGGCGGCCATCCGCGCGGTCAACGTTTATGTCGCAGAGCATGGCGACGTCGTACCCAGCTTCCCGATACGCTGCTAGGTGATACTCCGTAATTCCGCCGCAGCCGATGAGACCAATGGTTGGGGAATACGAGCCCGGGTCGCTCGGTTGATAGGACAGTTCCGGTGCGTCCACACGCTGTGACGCATGCGTCGGACTGAGTCCGTATTCCTGATCCGATTCGGCCATGCGCTATTGAACCAACGGAACCGTTCGTTTTTCACGCGCACTCAGCACAGCGGAATCGACGATCTGTTGTCCGATACGGCACATCGCAGGCGATAACGGTCCTTCGACGTGTGCGCCGATTTCTAAGCAGTGAATAAAGTACTGCACCGGATTTTGAAAGGGGGCGTGCACTTCGTCTACGGGTACGTCTTGTCCTTCGGGTTGGTCGTGGGTTTGAACGCGCACTGTGTTGTCGTAGTCGTAACTGCTGATCGTCCCCTTATCGCCTTTGATCACGAATCCACATTTCGGTTGTGGTTGATGGGTCCACGGGTCGGTGAAGGTACCCCATCGTGTTTCGAATTTCGAGAGACCACAATCGTAGCGGGCCACAGTGATGCTGTGCTCGTCGACTTCCAGCCCCGCCGATTCATCGATCACGTCGGTCACTTCGATCGGCGCTTTGCCCGAGTGGAACCACGTGCCGAGCGTGACGCCGTAGCCCAAGTAATCCAACAACGATCCGCCGCCGGCGTCTTTTTTGTAGAACCAACTCTTCGATTTTTGTTCCGCCACAAAGTCGGGACTGCTCGGGTCTTTATCTGCGCCGTGCCAGAGTGGACCACGATTACCGTCGTAGTAGTGAACTTCGATGACATCGCCGATCAGGCCGTCGTCGATGAGGCTCATGGTCGTGATGTGTGATGGATACCAGCGTAGGGGCCAATTGATAGCCAGCGGCTGCCCCGCCTTTTTCATCGCCGCGATCATACGGTCCGCTTCCGCAAGCGTCGCCGCGAACGGTTTTTCCATCAGCACCGGCAGCTTGTATTCCGCGACGCGCTCGGTCCAATCCGCGTGATGCGCGGTTGCAGGACAGAGCAACACAAAGTCGGGCCTCGTCTTTTCAATACAAGCCCGATAGTCCGTGAAAACGGCTTCATCGGTAAGTCCGAATGCGTTCTTCGCTGATGTCATTCGATCGGGTTGATCGTCACAGACGCCAACGATTTCCGCGTGCGGATGATCGAAGGCCATGCGCAGATTGTCGCCCATGTGCATGTGGTCGAAGTTGATGCCTGCAATACGCCAAGTTTTGCTCATAGTGCTTCACCCAGCAATTGGAATCCGCATCGTTCGATTTCCAATATCGCCAACACGTCCTTGCGAAGTTTTGCGAAATGTTTCTCAATCGCGTCGTCGCTCATCGGAAAATCCCGGCGAGCATCCCCCGAGATTTCGTCGAGGCGGCGTTGAATCGCCGACATGTCATCCAACCCTTTCATGCCCTTGGTGCGGAACAATTTCATTCGTTTGGCAAGCAGATTGCGCGCCTCCTTTAGCAGAGGGACGGCCGCTGGCAAGGCATTCTTGGCCAGTTTCCCCCAAGCTTTCGCCGAACCGCGAAATTGATCTGCGGCCTTTTCCAAATCTGTCCTACCAATTACGGGCGCGGCCTCGCTCAAGAAATCCGCGAAGAGTTCTCGATTGGCGCTGCCGCCGAAGCCGCGCGATTCAATTTGCGTATACGTAGACGTGAGACCGTAATACAGTTGTTCGCCCCGTGGGAAGAAAGAAGGCCATCCCTTTTTGTCCTTCGAATCAGTGAGTAAATCGGCCCACTTCTGCAGACCGGTCAATCCAACATTCTTGATGCTCTTTTCACTCGTGTTCATTTCATGGCATGCGCGCAAGCCAGTCAGAAATCCCTTCTTTACATCCGGCTTCTTCGTTGGTGGCTCAACGATCATCATTCGAAATTTGGGCGACCACGTGGTTCGACGGGCATGATCGAGATCGTCGAGAGTTACAGATAGTCGCTTATTCGAAATGTCTGCGACGTGCGCGGTACCGGCGTCGTCAATGTGTGAGACAAGCAGGGTGTGATACGTCTGCGAGTACGTTGGTTCTGCGAAATAGGGTAGGTCACCGCGATGTGCCCAGACGATCGGTGTATTTCCCGCATCAAGTTCCGCAATCAGTTTTTTGCGGCCAGCGGCGGGAGAACTCGCCGTGACGAGACGCGTCTTGGCGCCTATCCGGTCGCATATGCTCATGACGAAGAGCGGCTTTTCCGCTTCCTTTGTGCTGAACCGCGTTCCAAGGCCTAGGTAGTGGCCACCGCAATGGTCCATCGCCCAATACACCATGCCGACTCCACCACCGATTCCGAACAGCGACGCTTCGGAATACGGTTCGCCGGTGTGCGGCGCAGTGACGCCTTGATGACGCAGCAACGCCCAAAGCGAACCGGTCTCGCCGTCTCGCCCACCATACGTTTTGATTGCTACATCCATTTTACTCTTCATCTGTGATGCGACTCTGCCTTGCACGATGCTACCAACTTGCCAAAGGTGCGTAAAGCATCGAATCATCGTGGCGAACATCTGGTACAATTGATGTGGAATAAGGATTCGCCCCACCATGCCAATTATTCGAATGCTCGTTATCTTAACCGCTGTCTTCTATCTGTCGCTGGGTTGTGCGACAACTAAAGTCGAAGCCGAAGCGCCGCTGACCGAGGAAGCTATCGCCCTCAATATCCAATCGTTCGATTACATTTGGACGACGATGCGGGACCGCAACTGGGACAAAGACCTTGGTGGATTGGATTGGGATGCGGTGCGCGACGAAGTCCGGCCACTGGTCGCCGACGCCACCACCATGTCCGAAGCACGCCGGGCCATGACCGATATGCTTAGGCAAATTGAGCAGACCCATTTATCGCTCATTCCAGCGTCCGTATACGCGGAAATCGACGCGGAAAGCGATACGCCTGAAGAGACGTTGAGCGATACTGTCGGCAATTCTGAAATGGATTCGCCGATCGGAGTCACTGGGCTTACGGTGCGGATCGTGAACGAGCGTTTACTCGTAACCGACGTAGAAGCGAGATCACCGGCTGACAACGCGGGCGTGCTGCCGGGTTGGGAGATTGCGGTCATCGATGGAAAACGCGTGGGCCCTATCATCCGGGATGTAACAGAGTCGCTCGGCGAATCGACGATGCGGCAAATTATTCTGTCACGGACATTTTCGGATCGGTTGGATGGTCCGATCGATGAACGGGTTGCGGTTCGATTTCGCGATGCGGACGGTAAACGTAAATCGTTAGGGGTAGGCAGGGCGATCCCAGAGGGCGAAGACATCGTTTTCGGAAATCTGCCGGTGGGTCCCGTATTGCTTGAACACCGCGCCATCGATGACGACATCGGCTATATCACGTTCAATGTGTTCATGGACCCCGTGAATTTGATGTCTGATTTCGAGGAAGCGGTCGAGTCGTATCGCGACCGTAGCGGCATCGTTGTCGATTTGCGTGGGAATCGGGGCGGGATCGCAGCGATGGCAATGGGGTTAGCGGGGTGGTTTGTGAGTGAGTCTGACGCGTATCTCGGCACCATGTACATGCGCGATGCGGAACTCCGGATGGTGGTCAATCCGCGTTTGCGCTCGTATGACGGGCCGGTCGCGATTCTTGTAGACGGTTGTTCGGCGTCGTGTGCTGAAATTTTTGCAGGCGGACTGCGCGATCTAGGACGCGCCCGCATTTTTGGTTCGCCCACAGCAGGCGCTGCACTGCCTGCTGCAGTCGAACGACTACCGAACGGCGATGGTTTCATGTATCCGGTCGCGGACTATATCTCGCGCAACGGCGACCGGTTCGAAGGTACAGGCGTCGTGCCGGATGTCGACGTGGGCTATACACGAAACGCCTTGTTGGCGGGTCGGGACCGAGCGTTGGAAGCCGCCTCAGAATGGATTCGTGAATCGGGTCACCCGGCGGCGGCGAGCGCCGGGATTTAGCGGAAGGAAAGTAACCGATGAGGACAATCTCATGGTCATGAAGTCAACGCAGCGTTGTGCACAATTGCGGGCATCCGTTTCTATCATGGCGATCCTTGCAATGGCTGGCATCGCTACCGCACAGGATTTGCCGAAGGGCGAAGAACTCATGGACAAGAGTTCGGAAGCCAGCGGTGGAGACGCGATGCTCGATGAGATTGAGAACCTCACCGTGCGCGGAAAGATGGCGATTCAGAACATGGGCATGAGCGGCGACATTACGATGTACATGGCCGCACCCGATTTCGCCTATATGGTGTTCGAATTGCCGGGACTCGAAAAACTGCAGCGGGGCTGGAACGGTGAAGTCGGTTGGGAAACTTCGCTCATGCAAGGGCCGCGGCTATTGACCGGCAGCGAGCTCGCGAGCTTTCTCCGGGATGTCGATTTTGAGGCGCAACTGGACTGGCGAAGAATGTACAAGTCGGCAACATGCACCGGCGAAAAAGATGTCGAGGGTAAACCCAGCTACGTCGTCGAATTGGTCACGCAAACCGATGAGGCCATGACAATGATGATCGATCAAGAAACCTATTTGCCATCGGCGATGACCCTCACCCAAGATACGCAGTTCGGCAGCATCACCGCGGACATATTGTTCAAAGAATATAAGAGTTTTCGTGGGATTGTGATGCCCGTTGTAACGGAAACAAAAGCAGCGGGACAAACGATGGTGCTGACCATTGACTCCGTGAAAGTGAATGAAGAGCTGGACGAATCCTTGTTCGCGGTGCCGGACGACATTCAGGCGATGTTGGATGCAAAAGCCGGTGCCGAGGAATAACACACGCTGAACAATCGCGCGATAGACTGCCGCTGATAGATTGCAACCGCGAAAAGGGGAGAATCATGGCTAAGAAAAAGAATCCGATCGATGACTTGGTTTCGCAGGCAAGCAAATTTGTCGACAAGCAAAAAGGGCGCTGGGATCACGCGGCGTGGGAAAAATTGCTCAAAGACGTTTCCAGTACGGGCATCGAGATGTCGGACGATACGCGACGGCACCTCGGCAACATGCTGGAATCGGTGAAACATTTCTACGACAAGCTCTCGAAACAAAAGTCCAAGGCGAAGAAAAAGAGCGGCCCGAAGAAAGCGGCCTCCAAGAAAAAGGCTGGCGCAACAAAAAAATCGGCAACAAAGAAAAAGTCCGTTGCAAAAAAGAAAAAGGCTGCGACAAAGAAAAAGTCGTAGCCCCGATTTCGCTTGTCGCATCGAACTGGCATCGACTACTCCGTCATTGCGAAATACCGTGATGGAAATCAAGGCCGACCCTACCTTAAGAAACGGTCCGCAGAGCTCACAGAGAACACCGAGAAACGCAAGGAGTTGTCTGCCTTTTATTGACGCACTTCTCTGTGGCGAATGTATTTTGCCATTTCGAGCGTAGCCGAGAAATCTACCGGCGCTTATGGAGTCGCGTCGTTAGTTCAAGTTGATTCCTAGACTTCGCTCGGAACGGCCTCGTTTGATCCGTTGAATTGGTCGAGTAACGCTACTCCGCAGTATCCCGCGGCGCGTGCCCCGTTTTCCCCGAATGCCCAAAAGCGTCGTTATCCAGAAATCCTTGGTCGTCCATCGGCGCGAAATCGCCCAGCGCCGCCCAATTGAATTCGCGATCAAACGGGTCGAATGCCTTCTGCGGATCGAAAATCTCTTGGTTTACCGGCAATGCTTTGTACGGATCCATGTTGGTGGGCTCCGCCAAAAACATGTCGGCGAGGTCCGTGGAAAACGCATCGTATTGATTTAACGCCGAGGCATCATGGATCAGAAATATCGACTTGAGAATACTCCCGAAACTGGAATGGGTGTGGGAGATGTAGTCCCGTTTCGCGTAAGGGCTGATGACCATGCAGATTGAACGGTGGGCGTCGACGGTGTCGCGATACCCCTGCGCGTCGTCTTCCGTCACGAAGATCGCGGTGCTCTCCCAGAATGGACTGTTGCTAATCAATTCAACCAACCGCCCGAGCGCCAGGTCATTGTCACTCATGTACGACCCCCAGAATGGATAGCCATCGTCAGGCCGTTCGCCTGAACCGTGATCGTTCGGCAGCATCATCGTGATGACGTCCGGAAACGGCTCTGTGCCGGACAACCACTTCTCGCGAAATTCCTGCTCGAACATATCCATGCGGAATTGGTCGGGGATATTGGTGTTATACGTCGCAAATTTCTGCGACGTGTTCTCCCATAGCACCTGCGGCATAGGGTAATTGATGGATACTCGAATGCCGGTGTACTTGTATTCGATTGTTTCTTCCTGCGGTTTGAACTCGAACCCCAGCCCGTAGTTGAAGAATCCTATTCCGTTACGCTCGAAATGTTCCCAAATCGACCCGGCTTCGTTGTAGTCCTCGGGATAAATGGCGCCCGACGACCCGATGAACGCATGATTGCCCGGGCCGTCGCCACGCGCCGACTGGCCAATGCGCGATTCCATAAATTCGTTTGGGTACGTGCCGACGAGCCAGCGGTGGCCATCGACGCTGTGATCGGAATCGCAATAGAAGTTGTCGTTTATGGCGAACCGTTTGGCGAGCGCAATGTGGTTGGGCATCAGCACTACATCTTTGACGGTGCGCGACCCGTCGCGGTTACTCACATCAATCGGACGTCCAAGGCGGCACAACTCCGCGTCGCCGCGTCCACCGGGCATCGCGCCGAATATTTCATCGTAAGTGCGGTTTTCTTTCGTCACGTAGATGACGTGCTTAATCGGACTCTGCCACGCGCCGCGCTCGATGGGAATAGGGTGGCCGGTCGAACGGGCCGCCTCGGTGGCGGGCAGGTAACGCACGTTATTGGCGATAACACGGTCCGTCGACGACGTCCAATCGGTATCGTTCAAATCGATGGTGTGAATGTACCCACGCATCAGCGCGCCGATGCCCGTGGGGTCGCCGTCCTTATGACCTGGTCCGTGGTTTGGCCCTGAGCCGATGCCTTTCGCACACGCGACGTACAGCTTCCCGCCGTCCGGTGAGATGGCCAGCTTGCTTGGGAACCACGCCGTCGGAATGTGGCCCAGCACTTCGCCATCGGAAAGCCGAATGACCCCAATCGCGTTTATGCCGGCTTCAGCTACATACAATGTTTCTCCGTCCTGCGATAAGGTCATTCCGAAAGGAATCAGACCACGCAGATTTCGAGACGACTCGTCGAGGACAAGGTCAATGTCATCTTCACGCTCACCGGTTTCGCGATTGATTACGGTGATGCTGTCGTTACTACCATTCGAAACGTAGACATGCGAATTCGTTGCAACAATTGAGTTCGGGCTGCTGCCGCCTACGGCCGGAAAATCTTCCAGCGCCTCACCTACGAGATGCCCGGTGTTCGTCTTGTTCACGACGTTCGGCGATTTGGGCTTGCCGATATCGACCGTCCAAACCGACATCCCGCGGAGATCGTTCATATCACCCAACGCCGGAACGACAACACCATCCACGACAAGTCCGCGTTCTGCTTCCTCCGATGGCACACCGAACGGAGGAAACGCGAGTTTGGCGCGATTGCCATCGGCGTCACGGAAGTAGTCGTATTCAAACATGCCCACGTTGGCGACATAGGCGTGTTCCTCCTCCGGGTCGAGTGCGATGCCGAACGGATACCTGCCGACCGGGACGGACGTGATGACCGACTTCTTCCGAACATCGATCACCAACATTCGAAAGTTGGATTGATCGACCGCGTAGATCGTTCGGCCATTCTTGGTTACCCGTAAATCGCCGAGGTAGCCATTGTGAAAGGTCTCGCCATCGACTTCGTGCGCGCAATCAATGCGAAACGATTTCTTGCCCGAGGCGAGATCGAACGCGGTCACGCTCCAGTCACTGCCGCCCGCGACGTACACCGTCTTGCTGTCGCGACTGAACCCGACCCCCATAAATGCCGCGTCGAGCACACCCTTTTCTTCGTTCGATTCTTTAGGAATGAATCGAACCGCCGAATCGCTCTCCGCATTAAGGTCGATCACGGTGAGTTGAGGGCCCTCGCTACTGACCGTGACCACCCAGCGACCGTCCGGACTCATCGCCAACCCAAACGGATGTGGCCGTACCCGCACCATGTCGCCCTTAGGTGTAATGAGCCTCCCGTTGGGCAGCACAGTTTCGCCAGCCGGGTCTAGCTCAACGTAGCGATCGCCAGCCGGGGCTTGTGCAATGGTCTGCGCAATCGCCGCCGTCGACAGGCCCGCGATCACCGTCGTAACCAAGCAAGTCATCAATCCAAGATTTCGATTCCCAACGTTCATAGCACTTCCCCGATTTTCAGTTTTGTTGTGATTGTGCGTTACCCTACACAGGAAGAGGCCGGAATGTCAGATGAGGGCTTTGTTGTGTGCTTATCGCCCATTGGCATATCCCATCGCTTTTGAATAGGGTGTTCCCATGACTCCCCGTTTCATTAGTTTACTTGGCCTACTGTCCATGATTCTGATTGCTTTCGCGCTCTCGGAGAATCGGAGCAAGATATCCCTGCGTATCGTCGTTTGGGGACTGGGTCTACAATTCATCATCGGCCTCCTCCTCCTGAAAACGCCACTAAAAGGCATCGTTTTTGACGGCATGGCGCGCGCGGTCGATCTCCTGGTTTCATCGACCCTGGAAGGTGCGAAGCTCGTGTTTGGCACTCTTCCCGACGACCTCGGCATTGGCGCACAATTTGCCTTTCAAGTGTTGCCGGTTATCATTTTCGTGACTGCGATCTCGGCAATCCTGCATCATCTCCGCGTGATTCAAGTGGTGGTCGGCGCGATTGCTTGGTGCATGCGGCGCACACTAAAAACGTCCGGTGCGGAAACGCTCGGCGTAGGCCTACTCGTTTTTCTGGGCATCGAATCCGTGTCCGCCATTCGGATCTACCTTCAACAGATGACCCGGTCCGAATTGCTCACCGTCATGACCGCATTTCTCGCCACCATCGCGGGAAGCGTCATGGTCTTGTACGCGAATTTTGGCGCGGAAGCTGGCCATTTGTTAACCGCATCATTAATGAGCGCGCCCGCAGCCATCTTGATGTCCAAATTAATGATCCCCGAAACGGAAGAACCTCAGACCTCTGGGGCAACGTCCGTGCGGATCCAAGTCGATAGCCACAATTTGTTCGATGCCATCACTCGCGGCACCAACCAAGGCCTTCAAATGGCGTTGGCGGTCGGCGCGATGGTACTGGTGTTTGTGGCCTTGATCGCATTACTCGATATCATTTTTCACGGCATCACCGGATATGCCTTCGTCGAAATTCTGGGCGTTGCGTTTCGCCCGATTGCCTTCATGCTTGGCGCGCCGTTGGAAGACGTCCGCGTCCTAGGTCAGTTGTTGGGAAAGAAAACGGTCGTAAACGAATTCCTCGCCTATTTAGATTTTCAGCAGGCATTGCAAGATGGCAGCCTGTCGCCCCGTGGCGCGCTGATCGCGACCTACGCGCTCTGTGGATTCGCGAATCCGGGTAGCATCGGCGTCATGATCGCAGGGTTGGATGTATTAATTCCCGATCGCCGCGCCGAGATCACGCAACTCAGTATCAAGGCCTTTATCGCCGGAACCCTTGCATGTTTTTCAACCGCGTGTGTCGCGGGGATTCTGGCGTGAGCATTCCACGCGTACTCACCATCGCGGGCAGTGACTCCGGTGGTGGGGCCGGTATTCAGGCCGACCTCAAGACATTTACCGCGCTCAATGTCTTCGGCATGACCGCCGTCACGGCCATCACCGCGCAAAACACGCAAGGTGTGACCGCCGTCCACGAGATACCCGCGTCGATTGTCTCGGATCAGATTGATGCGGTCGTTGAAGACATTGGGGTAGACGCGATCAAGTTGGGCATGCTGGCCAACGCGGAAATTGTCGAGACCGTCGCCGCTGCGCTTACGCGCCATGCAATCCAGCACATCGTTGTGGACCCCGTCATGATTGCAACCAGTGGCGATACATTGCTCAACGAAGATGCCGTTGAAGTGTTGAAGACCCAGATTATTCCACGCGCCCTTATCCTGACGCCAAACATTCCGGAAGCCGAAACGTTGAGCGGTGTGGAAATCTGTGACGGCGAATCGATAAAGCGCGCAGCACGCACTATCCATGAATTAGGTGCCGCGAATGTCCTCATCAAAGGAGGTCACGCCGATGGTCCGGAAGTCATCGACACGCTGTTCAACGGCCAGCAATTCCATGAGTTCCGTTCCAATCGCATTGCCACGCGCAATACCCACGGAACTGGTTGTACGCTTTCGGCCGCGATCGCAGCCTATATCGCGAAGGGTTCGACGATTAAAGACGCGGTCACTCAGAGCCTCGATTTTGTTCATGGGGCAATTTTGACCGGGTTATCACTTGGCAGTGGTCATGGATCACTCAATCACATGCATATGAATGAGTAATTTGAATTCAATCTAAGTTGTTATTTATCAATAGTATACGAAATATATGTGGCGAATTAGCCCGAAATGGATACATTAAATAATATAAATTATTCCAATTTGTCAATAGATTTGTTATCATGGCTGGCGATCAGATTGCGCGTTGGGGTAACGCTGCAAAGGGGGAGCCATGAATCGCCTGACCTACTGCCTAAGTCTACTGGTTCTTGTTACCGCATTGACGGGGTGTCCGCCACAAAGTGCCAACGGATCTAACCCACCGAATCAGTCCACAAAAGTCGTCGTTCCAGACGCCGGGCTAGAAGCGCTAATTCGAACCGTCATTGACAAACCTACCGGCGACATCATGGTTGACGATGTTGCCGAGGTAACCGCACTCGACATTTCCGGACAAGGCATCGCGGACCTCAGTGGCTTGGAGTTTTTCGCGGGCCTTCAGGTCTTGCAAGCCACCGACAACCCGTTTGACGACCTCTCATCAATCGCTGGTTTAGCCAGTCTTACGGAACTCGATCTCTCTGGCACGGATATCGACGATTTAACTCCCGTCGCTGCATTGACAGCACTGGAAGTGCTGCGTTTTCAAGGCACAGGCGTATCCGACTTAACGCCGCTCGCCGGACTCACGTCACTTCGCGTGCTGGATGCACGTGCGCCGAGAGTCGATGATCTCACACCGTTATCCGGCCTTACCGGGTTGGTTGAACTCGATGTGTCGAAAACAGACATCAATTCGATCGCCGCGTTAGACACGCTCGTCAATCTGGAAGTGCTCAATATTTCCGAAACCCAGGTGACGTTGATTGGCGCGGTCGCGAACATGTCCAACCTGCGCAATTTCGTAATCGGATTCACACCCGTTGTTCTACTCTCGCCGCTATTGAACCTCGACGTCCTCGAATCCCTCGACCTGCGTTCACCGGCCGTCGTTGATGTGTCTGCGTTGGCTGGACTCACGACGCTCCGCGAATTGCACCTCGCGTCTTTCTCCAATTTCATTACCGATCTGACGCCCTTGGCCGGACTCGTCAATTTGACGTCGCTAACCATAGACTCCAATGGCGTGACGAACATCGCTCCGTTGGTGGGGTTGACCGGGCTCGAATCGTTGACGATGCGATCCGCGAATGTCGCCGACTTCACCGCATTAGCCAGTATGACCAACCTAACTACCCTGAATCTCGAACGGACCGCCTTGTCCGATCTTAACGCGATTAGCGGACTCACCGCACTGCAGCACTTGATCATCTCGCAGACCTTGGTCGCCGACCTATCGCCGCTCACCCCATTGACCGCCCTCGAAACCCTAAGGGCGTCGTTAACCTTGATTACGAGCGTCGCGCCATTGGAGTTTGTACCGACCCTGGTCACCCTCAGCGTCAACGGAAACGCGATTACCGACGTCAGCGCACTGTCCGCGCTCCTCAATCTAGCGTCATTGAACCTTGATGATTGCAGCGTCGCCGATATAGGGCCGCTCGTTATAAACAGTACCTTGGGCGGCCTCGGAGACGGCGATTTTGTGTCCGTGGTCAACAATCCGCTGGACGCCGTCGCAATCAACGTCGTCATTCCCTTCCTGGAAGCGGAAGGCGTCCTCGTCGATTTCTGAGTCGCCCTCCTATAAACAACCCTGGATCGTGTAGTAGACTATTCGATTGTGTAGTAACTCGTACGGCACGCGATCGCGCGAACCAGGACCAATAATCATGAGTCAGTTAGGAACCGAATTCCTTCCCTTACGCGTCGCTATTGTGGGTAGCGGCCCCAGCGGATACTACGCATCTGAAGCATTGTTCAAAGCCGACCCCGTTGTGGATGTCGACATGTTCGACCGGCTGCCTACACCGTTCGGGCTTGTTCGCGGCGGCGTCGCCCCCGATCACCCCAAAATCAAGAGTGTCACACGCATCTACGACCGCATTTCTGGAAACGATCGCTTTCGCTTTTTCGGCAATGTGACGATCGGAATCGACATTACGGTTCCGGAATTGCGGGACCACTACGATGCGATTCTTTTCGCGTGCGGCGCGGAGACGGATAACCGGTTGGGAATACCCGGCGAGGACTTGGTGGGAAGCCACACGGCTACCGAGTTCGTAGGCTGGTACAACGGTCACCCGGATTATCGGGACCGGCAATTCGACCTGTCGCAGGAAGTTGCCGTTATCATCGGCCAAGGAAACGTGGCGATGGATGTCACGCGAATCTTGGCGAAGACGGTCGATGAATTGCGCGAGACGGACATTGCAGCACACGCACTGGATGCGCTCGCGGAAAGCAAGATTAAAGAAATCCATCTGGTCGGGCGGCGCGGTCCGGTGCAGACGAAGTTTACACCAACAGAGATTCGGGAAATCGGCGTACTCGCGGACTGCGATCCCATCGTTGACCCCGCTGAAATGATGTTAAATGCCGCGAGCCAAGCCGAGTTGGACGACGCATCGAATAAAAATGCGCAGAAGAACTACGCGGCGCTCAAGGGGTTTTCCGAACGGACGCCAGCGGGCAAGAGTCGCAAGTACTTCGTCCATTTTCTGCGGAGTCCGGTTGAACTGCGAGGCGACAACTGCGTGGAAGAACTCGTCTTGGAGACCAATGAACTTGGTGGCGAACCGTTCCAACAGCAGGCGGTTGGGACTGGTGATCGGAACGCAATGCCCTGCGGGCTCTTTTTCCGCAGCGTCGGTTATCGCGGCGTTCCAATTCCTGATGTGCCTTTTAACGACCGGCGAGGTGTCATTCCAAATGAAGATGGACGAATTGTTGATCACGACTTGCCGGTGCCGGGTCTGTACGTCGCTGGCTGGATAAAGCGCGGCCCCTCCGGTGTCATCGGCACCAACAAACCCGACAGCCAAGAAACGGTTGCGTCGATATTGAGCGACTTGCCAAAACTGACCCCGTGCGCAAAACGCGATACGACTTTGATAGACGATCTGTTGAAGACGCGAAACGTGCGTGTCGTCTCGTACAGCGACTGGCGTGCCATCGACGCGGCGGAAATCAAGAACGGAGAGACGCGAGGCAAGCCACGGGAAAAATTTACAAGCATCCAAGAGATGCTGGACGTACTGAGCTAAATCATGCGCGGCGCGTTTCGAATTATCGGACTCATCACTATCGTGGCGGTGTACTTTCTCATCCTCGTTGGCGGCGTCGTCCGTGCATCGGGCGCTGGGATGGGCTGTCCGGATTGGCCCAAATGTTTTGGGCAATGGATTCCCCCCACCGATGAATCGAAGCTCCCAGAAAACTATCAGGAGTTGTACAAAGACCACGGCTATGCCGACGCACCATTCAATGCCATGAAGACCTGGACCGAATATGTCAACCGGCTCGTCGGTGTGAGTATCGGATTCCTGATTTTTCTAACGCTCATTTGTGCATTCGGATACTGGTCTGACCGACGCAGAATAGTCTGGCTAAGTCTCGCCACATTTATACTTGTCGGGTTCCAAGGGTGGATCGGATCTGTAGTCGTCTCTTCCAACCTGACGCCATGGCTCGTCACCGTTCACATGCTGGTCGCGCTCGTCATCGTTGGACTCCTCATCAGTGCTCGCGCGGCAGCGACAACCCTTGAGGATGACCGGGCGTACCCATCCGTCCTCACCAAGTTGCTCTTCGTTTGCCTGGTGCTTTCATTTATCCAGATTGCGGTCGGGACACACGTGCGTGAGGCGATCGACACAATCGCCCTAGAATTAGGGGCTGATCACCGCGAAGACTGGATCGGGGCAATCGGAATATCGGTACTAATTCACAGAAGCTTCTCAATTGTGATATTATTCACGAACATGGCCGCAGTATGGATGTTGCGCAAAGACGGCCCGATACCCGCCCCGATGGCCTGGGCGAGCTATGGCGTGGTCGCGTGCATCACAGCGGAAATCGTGGTGGGCGCTGTTATGTATTACGCCGCGATTCCTGCAGTATTGCAACCGATACATCTGTTACTTGCCGCCATCATGGCCGGGCTGCAATGGTACTTGTGGATAAGGACGCGAAGCGCGGCGTCTGAAATGATCGGCGCGACCGAGTATGCAACCGCAACGGCGTGAGTGAATAACGATGATACGATTTCGAGCCTACATAGAACTTACAAAGCCCAGGATTCTGACGATGGTCCTCATCATGACCGCGTTGGGATACGTCCTCGGCGGCATGGGTCTCCATTCTGTCAGCGGACTCCTATTTGTATTACTCGGTACAGCGATGACCTGCGGCGGCGCGTGCTCCCTGAATCACTTCTTAGAACGCGACGTTGACAAGCTCATGAACCGCACCCGGAATCGTCCAATTCCGAGCGGCCTAATTCCCGCGAATCACGCATTCCTACTCGGGGTGTATCTCGTCCTTTTCGGAGTCATCTTACTGACCTGGAAAGTCAACCTGGTTACAGCATTCTTAGCACTCATGACCACGTTCCTATACGCCGTGGTCTATACGCCCATGAAACGGCTTACGTGGCTAAACACGTTCGTCGGCGCGATTCCCGGCGCATTGCCACCGATGGGCGGTTGGGCCGCCGCAACCGGTCGTGTTGAAGCTGGCGCATGGGCGCTATTCGCGATTCTGTTCATTTGGCAAATCCCGCACTTCTACGCCATCGCGTGGATACACAAGGAAGATTACACTCGCGGTGGATTCAAGATGCTGCCCTCGCTCGATCCCACCGGCGTTCGCACCATGACGCAATCCTTAATCTTTGCCACCATTCTGATTCCCGTGTCATTGCTACCCACCTGGCTCGGCGTTTCGAGCTGGATATACGGCGTCGGCGCGTTTGTTCTCGGCCTCGGTATGCTGTGGTCTTGTGTCTATTTCGCGCGATCCCGATCAGTCGTCGATGCACGGCGCGTACTGCGCGCATCCATAATCTACCTGCCCTTGCTTTTTCTATTGATATTGATCGATTTCGGTCTCCGCTAAAGGATTCATTCGTTGACCTCAAGACGTATCGGGTTGGTGATGGCCATTGGTGCAGTGTTTTTCGCACTGGCCGCCGCACCATACCTACTCCAAAAACCCTCAATTGTCGCAGCCCAATCGCTTCCGGTCATTGCAACGATTGGTGATTTCGAATTGACCGCACAAAACGGCGAAGCGTTTTCGAGCGCCGAGCTCGCCGGTAAAGTGTGGATTGCCGACTTCATCTTCACGCGATGCCCTGCAGCTTGCCCGGAAATGACGTCGACGCTCGCGGACGTCTTCAAAGAATTCGAATCGCATCCTGACATTCACATGGTGTCCATTAGCGTCGATCCCGATCACGATACGCCGGCGGTCTTAGAAGCGTTCGCCGCGAAATACGACGCGGATCCGGATCGCTGGCATTTTCTGACCGGTCCAACTGAGTTCGTTCAACAACTGTCCGTGAATGACTTTAAAATCGCTGCTGCCGAAACGCCTGCATCGCATTCGCTACGATTTATTCTCGTCGATCGCCAAGGCGATATCCGTGGCTACTATCACTCGAACGATCCGGAAGACGTCAATCAGTTGCGGATCGACCTCGCCAAGCTGCTTCCCCTAGGCGCATGAGCGCGCCGCTCCTCCCCACAATTAACGCATCGCTCAACGGGTTGTCCACCGTTCTATTGTTCGCCGGCTGGTGGGCGATCAAGAATCAGAACAAGACGCTTCACCGAAATATCATGGTTGCAGCGCTAATTTCGTCTGCGGCGTTCCTTTCCTGTTATCTTTACTATCACTTCGCCGTCGTTGGCGTAACAAGCTACACCGCCGAAGGAATCAGCCGTTACATCTACTACGCTATCCTGATAACCCACGTGCCGCTTGCAGGACTCATGACTCCGTTCATCCTCGCCGCCGTTTGGTTCGCCTATCGAGGCCGCTTCGATCTCCACACCCGAGTCACCAAAATACTCTGGCCGGTTTGGATGTACGTCTCCGTGACCGGCGTCATTATCTACCTCATGCTCTACACCTTCGGGGGTGGTGAACATACCCCACCGGCGTAATCGGCGGACCTTGACCTTTCCAGCACTATCGGCCTACCGTAGCGGTGGGCCGAAATAGGCGTGCCAATGATTCGCGACGTTGAAAAATGGGAACGATGGCAGCGGGAGTACGCTCGAAGCATCCCGCTCAATGTGGAACGAAATTTTCGAATCTTCCAGGCCCTTTACGACCATGCCCGCGCACTCGGCGTCGTACCACGAAAAGACCCACTCGAAGGCATCGAGTTCAAAATTCGGCTAGCGAAGGATTTGCGGAGTGTTTACCACCCTTCTCGCAACAATCGCGACGGCACTTGACCAAGCGTCGATCCCGTACATGGTCATCGGTGGCCAGGCGGTGTTGCTCTACGGTGAACCGCGGCTAACCGAAGACATCGATATAACATTGGGCCTATCACCGATGAGTATACTCGCATCCAGATAGTCGCTGCGACGCAAGGATGGAGAGTACTCACCGAAGATGCGGAATCGTTCGCCCGGGATACGTACGTGCTTCCGTGCGAAGACGCCATAAGTGGAGTACGAATCGATTTTGTGTTCTCTGTCACGCCGTACGAACGTTCGGCAATCGATCGCGCTCACGAGCACTTACTAAACGGCGTCGCAGTCAAGTTCGCATCTCCAGATGACATCATCGTTCATAAGCTGGTTGCGGGTCGGCCGCGTGACCGTGACGATGTGAAATCGATTCTTCTAAAACTCGGGTCAATTGATCTCGAATACGTCAGGCATTGGCTGCGTCAGTTCGAAGAAACAACCAATCATCCCTTGGGTGAGCACGCTCGACGATTTGCTTGGCAGTTAGGCCCCTTGGGCAGGTGCAAGTAGTATTGAAGCAAGGACGGAAACATGCGATTCGATTCTATCCAAATGTTGCACGCTGTTGCGAGGCGTGGATTTCCCATGCACCTGTATATGGGTAGTTCTTGACGGTCATTGCCCATCGTGCACAATATGTAGATATCGCATATTTGACGGCTTGACCTGGGATCGATAGACTACGGCGTTTTGAATCGGGGCGGATACAACCCCTAAACCTCTCTAACGGAGCATTTACGGCTGTGAATACTCAACGAATCTTATCGGCCCTTGTACTGGCGTTGGCCGTCGCGATTACACCGGCGTGTCAAACCTCGCCGAAGACCGAGCAATTTGAACCCATCGAAACTGCGGCGATTACCGACGGCGATCTCAAGCCGGTCGAAGGACGTTCAAACGCTGAACTCTTATCCGCTGCGGACGAAGCCTTTCGCCGGGGTAACGCGGCACAGGAAGCGGGCGACCATCAGGCTGCCCTTCGACAATACAATTTAATGCTGGAATTGATGATCGAAGCAGACGTCGATCCGTCGCTTTTTTATAGCTTCCGCCAAGAATTTACACGGATGTTCGATTCCGTTTCCGAAGACCCCCTCTTTTTCGATCGCAGTG